>CAYSCE010000059.1:0-12724 GCA_964429475.1 uncultured Bacteroidaceae bacterium
AGCCGGCCTGCTGTCATTGATGATGGTTGCCTGTGGAAACAAAAAAGAAGATACAAGCCCAAAGCTGACAGGTGCGAAATTATGCAGCGATTATTCCGGCTCGGGTTGTAAGGATGATGAAAAGTCTTTCTATGGAAATGAAACCGACACCATTCATTTTGTGGCGCGCTTCGAAAATGCCCCGGCCAAAGCTAATGTTAAAGTCACTTGGTTTTATTCCGAAACCGGTGATGAGCAGAAATATTATAAAATTCTTGAAGCCGACTGTGAGGTAGCCGAAGATGCGACCATTCATGCCAAATTGTTTCTGATGACACCAGGCTGGCCATACGGCAAATATCAGGTAGTGGCAGCTCCGCAGGTCGACGGTGTTATGTCGGTAGTGAAAGATTTCACCATTGAATAAATTTAACCCTATGAAAAATAAACTGACTTTTTTTGCAGCTGCACTGATGATGGCTGCTGTGCTGGTTTCCTGCAATATGAAACCTTCTATGGATTATGTTCGACTTTGCAACAATCCCGATTACGACATAACCTGTCCGGAAGATCAGAAATCGTTTAATTCTTTCGAAACTAAAACCATTTATCTGACGGCTGTTTTCAATCATATCAAGGAAGGTTCAAAATTATCGGTTTCGTTTTATTATCAGGACGAAACCAATCCAGTCCGTAACATGGATGTAGTCATTGATGAAGGCCTGGTTGATGAACCTGTCAATATCAGACTTGACAAACCGGCTACCGGCTGGCAAACCGGCGAATACAAGGTGGTACTTGCACTCGATGACGAAGACTTTGAACCGATTGAAAAAACATTTACGATAGAATAACGCGAATTGTTGATTTTATCGGCATTGTAACATGCAAAGGCTTTCGTACGTACAACGCTTTCGGATTCGTTCGTAAGCGTTTTTTTATTAGTTTTGTAACATGGCCGCAGGTAATACTTTTGGAACTCTCGTAAAGCTCACTTTATTCGGCGAGTCGCACGGCGATTCGGTTGGCGGTGTGCTTGACGGTTTTCCTGCCGGTTATACAGTGAACGAAAGTCTGCTCAAAACCATGCTGCAACAGCGGTTTCCGTCTGCGTCGTTCGAGACTGCCCGCCGCGAAGAAGACGCTGTTGAATTTTTAAGCGGTTTAAAAAACAAAACAACTCTGGGTTCGCCCATTGCATTCCGGATCCGTAACACCAATGCCAGACCGGGCGACTACGAGTCGCTGAAAAATATTTTCAGACCTGGTCATGCCGATTTTGTGTATCACGAAAAATATGGTCTTGAACCACAATCGGGCGGAGGCCGGGCTTCGGGTCGCGAAACCGCTGCGCGCGTGGTTGCAGGTGCGCTGGCACTTGGATTTCTTCGCGAAAAAGGCATCGATATCATCAGCTATATTTCGGCTATTGGATCTGAAAAAATGATTGATGCCGGCGACTGGAAAGAGGAGTCTGCTGTTTTTAATTCACCGGTTCGATGTCCCGATCATAAGGCTGAATCGCGTATGCAGCAGTATCTGAAACAGATTTCCGATGCGAAAGATTCCATTGGAGGCTGTGTGACAACGTTGGTTCGTGGACTTCCTGCCGGGCTTGGAGAGCCGGTTTTCGGAAAGTTAAACGCTGTTTTGGCGCAGGCAATTATGAGTATTCCCGGTGCCAAAGGTGTTGACTTCGGTGAAGGCTTTGCAGGACTGCACCTGAAAGGCAGCGAATACAACGATGTACCGGTTATGAATAACGGAAAGGTACAATTCGAAAGCAATCACAGCGGAGGCGTTCAGGCAGGAATTTCCAACGGTAATATTTTACTGATGAAAACAGCTTTCCGGCCGGCTTCGTCGGTTGGAACTGCGCAGCGCAGCATAGATACGGAAGGGCATCGGGTGGATTTGAAAATTTCCGGCCGGCACGATGCTTGCTTTGCGCCGCGCGCTTCAATAGTAGTGACAGCAATGACAGCCATCGCATTGATGGATGCCTGGTTACAGTTTAAATCTTATGACAGGGAGTTTTGATTATGAGAATACAGACCTTTACTTTATTTTCCATTTTATTTCTGTTTGTTACAGGAGCCTTTGCACAGGAGGAAGACCCGTGTGGAAAAATCAATAAAAAAGCAGCCAAGTCGTTCGAAGAAGCTATGGGAAATTATTACCAGGCGCAGAAAATGGCCAGTGCTCCGTTGGCTGCTGACCGCTATTATAAAGAAGCAAACCGGCTTCTCCTCGAGGTAAAGGAAATTGACCCGGAATATGCACCTACCTATTATTTCCTGGGCTGTGTCAATGTTTTTAAAAAAGACAACAATCTGGAGCTGGCTGAAAAACATTTTAAAAAAGCCATTGAGTTATGTCCCGAAGGCTTACATGATGCGTATTTTCAGTTGGGAAAAATTTATTTTGGTCAGGAAAAAACCGATCAGGCCGCTGTCAATTTCAAAGCATTTCTTGATAAGCCGGAACTAATTGAAGATGATTCTGTAGCGGTTGAAGCAAAAACGCTGTTCGATTTTTCGATGGAAGCAGTCAATCTGATGAACAATCCTGTTCCGTTCGATCCTGTGCTGGTTCCCGGCATCAGCAGCACCGATGACGATTATCTGGTCATTATCAGTCCGGATAATGAGAAGGCTTTTTACACCAGATATTTAGAATATCGTGATCCATTCAGTTCGACATCCGATGATGTTCAGAAAAAAGAATTTTTCTATATCAGCAACCGCCAGAAAGTAGCGGGAAAGCCGGTTTCGGAAGTTCCGTTTGATAATGGTGAAGCCATGCCGTCACCGTTTAATTCGGGCAAAAACGAGGGCGGTGCCACCATTACCATCGACAACAAAGAAATGATTCTGACCATCTGTGCGATGCCAGATAAAAATGATTACCGCAATTGTGATTTGTATTATACCAAATACGCTTATGGTGATTGGAGCGACCTGATTCCACTCGATGCCATCAATCGCCCTGACAGCTGGGAGAGCCAGCCTTCGATTTCGAGCGATGGTAAAACATTGTATTTTGCGAGCAACCGAAAGGGTGGGTATGGACGTTGTGATATTTACACCAGTACCCGCGATGAAAGCGGCAGCTGGAGCGCTCCGCAGAACCTCGGAAAGACAGTGAATTCAAAAGGCGACGATAAAAGTCCGTTTATTCATACCGATAGTCAAACCTTGTATTTCAGCTCCGATGGCCGTCCGGGAATGGGTGCTTTTGATATTTATTACACCCGTAAAAAAGACGATGGCGAATGGGAAAAACCCACCAACATCGGATATCCCATCAACACCCGCTACGACGATGTCGGATTTTTCGTAAGTACCGATGGCAAATACGGCTATTTCGGCTCCAACAATCAATCGCAGGGACTGGGTGGTTACGATTTTTATTCATTTGCCTTGTATGCCGAAGCGCGCCCCGAAAAGGTTTTGTTTATTAAGGGAACTGTTACCAACGACGCTGATGATGCGCCGATTGAAGCCAAAGTTGAAATAAAAAATGTCGAAACCAAAGAAGTGATGGCTGTTCCGGTAGATGTCGAAACCGGCGATTATGTTGCTGCCATGAGCTTTGAATCGGATTATGTACTTACGGTTAAGAAACCCGATTTTGTATACGAAAGCACCTACATTTCGAAAGAAGACACCACCTTTTCTGCGCCGGTTGAGGTAAATGTTGATCTCGAACCGGTTGAACTCGGCAAGGCCTATCGCATGAAAGATATTTATTATGAAAGCAATTCGGCTGATCTGACGCAGGAATCGAAAAAAGTGCTGGATGAATTTTTGGATTTTTTAGTTGAGAATCCGAATATAGAAGTGAAAATTCAGGGACATACCGATAATGTCGGAGGTGATGCAGCTAATATGACTTTATCGGAAAACCGCGCCCACAGCGTATATGAATATCTTGTGTCGAAAGGTGTACAATCGTCGAGGCTGAGTTATAAAGGATTTGGTGAGACAAAACCGGTCGACACCAACGACACCGAACGAGGTCGCGCCATGAACCGCCGTACCGAGTTTCTGGTGACGGGAATGTAAGGCATGAGGCATGCGGCATGAGGCATGCGGCTAAACGCACAGGGCACAACGCACAACGCTTCGCGAGATAAAAGTTTTTAAAGTTTATAAAGTTAAAAGACGTTGTGGAAGTAGCTAGTCTGTCGCGGCGGAGCGGAACCGCATGCCCTATGCCGCATGCCGCATGCTTTAGCACATCATCTCATTAGCAAATCAGCATATCGTATTTCTTATTTCGCATTTCTTATTTCGTATCTCGTATCTCGTATTTCTTATTCCGTATCTCGTATTTCTTATTTCGTATTTCTTATTTTTCACAGACTCGGCGGCAGTTGATCAATGCTCATTCTTTTGATAACCTTGAGGGTATGCGAGTATGCATTTTTTTCTTTATTGAAAATGCCGTGGTGGTCAATGCTGTCGATGCGCACACGACCCGATGCATGCATAATTTCGTTGTTGCTGAGCATGATTCCGGTGTGCGTCACTTCGCCGTTTTCGTTCTGGAAAAAGGCCAGATCGCCGGGCTGAGCTTCGGATACAAAAGCCACTTCTTCGCCCAGCAACACTTGTTGGTGTGCATCACGCGGCAGTATCATTCCGTTGAGCATAAACACCATTTGCGTGAAGCCCGAACAATCGATACCAAATGGAGAACGGCCACCCCAGCGGTATGGACAGCCCAGATAAAAGTTGGCGGTTTTGATAATTTCGCTTAATGAGCTGATTTTATCAGGCGTTTCGAAACAACCTTTTGCGGTTTCCTCGTCACGTACGCGGCTTCCACGGGGCAGATCGAGCTTGATTCCGTCTTTTGATATAATCATGGAAGAAGCCGTAAATACAAATCGGAACGGCGTGTGGCACTTGCCGTCGACTTCTTCGAGTTTTGTAATATCCGGAATAAAGCCGCTGTAATTATAATCGAGGCAGGTAATGGCCAGCCAGCCGTTGTATGAATTCAGTACAGCGATGTCTTCGCCATACAGAAGTTCATTCACCATTTCGGAGCGGTGCGATGGCTCTTTGCGCATGGGTACTAATGTTTCAGCGACTCTATAGACTTGCATAAGCAGATTCTTTTTGTAGAAACTCAACGGCTTCGGGACCTAAATTAAACAAAATATCCAACACCGACAGTGAATTGCGGAAACCGTACACTTCGTCGAATGGTTGATAATAGCTTTGATGCAGATCCCATGCAGCATTGTTTTTCAGTAATGGCCGTGCATCGAAGCCATCGAAAGTGCGGATAAAATCAGTTGACTGTTGAATGGGTGTTTTTATCGACAACCATTTTGTAAAAAGCCTTTGCAGAGCGGAGTTTAGATCAATCAACAACACTGGCCTGCGTTCAAATTCCGCAAAAATATAATCGGCATAATACAGAAAAAAAGGACTTTTTGAATAGGCTGTTGTGAGAGATTTTTTGTGATACAGCGGCCAGTTTTCGCTGTAATCGATTTCAATTTCGTTTGATCTGGTGCGGTGTCCGGAGGGTTTGTGTACCGGCACAACAAGTGCGCGCACATCGTTCGGGCTGCCGATAAAATAGCGGTTACGCAGAGTTTGTTTCGGCCATGTTTCGTTGCTATCAACAACAATATTTTCAGCCTGCATGAATAATGCATACAATTTCGCCGGTGGAGCCAGCAGGGTAGGAATGAGTATGTTTTTAACCGGATCAGACATAGGCACAGCAAGATTTGGCATCAATAAATTTGTGCTGAAGCCCGCAACATCAGACTGTGATTATTTCACAATAGCCATCACAAACATGTAGGTCATGTATGCAACAACGCCAAATTTTACAATGTTGCTGATGATAATCCCGGTTTTGGGATTTCCGGTTTTTTTCTCAGCAATAGCCGGCGCCACATAATCGATGCTGATGACAACAATGGTAATGGCCGACATAATCAGCATTTCGAAAGTAAAAAACGGAGGCTGTTCCATCAACTGTAACATCAGCAGTCCGGCCAGTCCGAAAGGTGTTCCGGGTATTTTTTTTACAAAACAACCGATTAAACCGAGCACCATAAATACAGCACCGATTATAATCCAGATTTTGTCGCTCCAGATGAATTCGCTCCAGGCCAGTTTCATCATTATGTCTGCCATCATTTTCTATCTAATTGGTGGACAAAGATAGAAAAGATTTTTTTCTGTTTGAAAATAAATTGATTATGAAAATTGGTTCAATAAAATTATCGCTTTGTCGTACAAACAACCAAAAGCGACGTATAAAAAATCAGCCCCTAAAATGCAATGCCAATATTGAAACCAAATTTTATCCGGGTTCCGCTGGCTTTTGGCCCCAGCATACTCAGAAAAAATCCTCCTTTCGAAAGGTTGGTATCAAAATCCTTGTTTTTGACATAATTCATATAGGCCGGACCAAGAAATACATCGAAGGTAAAATGGTTTTTGAAAAACCATTGATTTCCAATCAGCAGGGCGCCACCCATGGCGTGGCTCCATCCGGGAATCGGCATATCGAGCCGGTCGAGCGTAGTATTGGTCCCTTCTTCGTAATTGTACAAAAGACCGGCGTACACTCTGTTTTTATGACCATTAATATTGTTTTCGGTAAAGTAATAACGAAACTCCGGCGAAATACCGAAGCCGTTCTGATCGAAATATGTTTCGCTTTCACCGTTTTTCGAATTCACAATAAACACATTGGCGCTGGCGCTTACATTTGGCAACACAAATACTTCGGCGCTCAGCGGTATCATGCTCAGCATCGAAGCAAACGGATTGGTTTTTACATTAATGGCTGGCTGTTGTGTTTCCTGCGCCAGTATTAGCTTTGATGGCGACAATAATAAAACAGTTATGAATGAAATCAGTATTTTTCGGGCCATATGGTTTTGATTGAGTAAAATGAATTTTCGGATTCAAATATAATCAAAAACATACCGGCAGATTGCTGCTGCATATTGATCGAAGCCATCGATGCCGAAACAGGTGTATGGTTGATTACACGCCCCTGCAAATCGCACAATGAAATAGTGCCGTGTGTTTCTGCAGGAAACAAAATATCGATGCTGTTGTTGTCGGTATTGACAAAAGCGCTGAAAACATTTTCTTTCTGATTTTCAACCGACACCGGGTAGCTGAATGCCAGATCGTCGATGTAAATGGTGCTGTTGGCCTGCGGGTTATTGCGGTCGGTGGGCATCAGAATGATGTTCATATGCGTGGGAGTCTCGCTGCTGCGATAATCGAAATCGGCTTCGAATGCGGTCCACGATGTAACCGAAGCGGTGGATTCAAAGCCGGCAATGGCAATAGTATCCCACACGCCTGCATTGTCTTTCAGCAGGAATGCGCCCATCAGGCAGATGTCGTTGTTTTGCGGATCGTATTGGTACCAGCCACTGAATTTTTCGGGCCGGCCGGTAAAGGGTGTTCCTCCGTCAATAGTGGCCGTCATGCTCATCAGGTCGAAGCTGAAATCGCCCAGAGTCAGCATTCCGGGCAGGTTTCCGGCAAACGACGACTGCACGGTAATCATTGCAGCATAAGAACCGCTGTGAACATAGGTTGCTTCTTTTTCAACCACAATTTTTCCAAGCGATGAGGTAACATCGTTCGGACTGTCCCATGAATCAGGGTTTTCGTACGATCCCGCTGTTGTCCAGTTTTCAAAACCGGCATTGGGAATTGTGAGCTGAGCCTGGGCCGAGAGCAGAAACAAAACGGCAATGCCGGTGATGAAAATTGTTTTCATAGTTGTGTTATTTTAATAGAATTCCGTTGATGGCTTCAATAAAAGTTGCTTTGGGAAGTGCGCCCATGGCCATCTGTGGTTTGTCGTTCATAGGAACGAACAACAGACTCGGGATGCTTTGAATGCCGAAAGCGGCGGCCAGTTCGCGTTCTTCTTCGGTGTTGACTTTGTAAATATTGATTTTGCCATCATACTCTTTCGATAATTCTTCGAGAATGGGGCTTACCATTTTGCAGGGGCCACACCAGTCGGCATAAAAATCAATAATACAAGGCAGCGTTCCTTCGAATTTCCAGTCCTGATTGACTTCGTAGTTAAACACTTTCTGTTTGAATGTTTCGTTGGTAAGATGTTCCATATGGCTGTTGGTTTAATTATTTCTGCTTAAAAACAATTTCATCCAGCATTCGCTCATATTCATTCTGTGGTAACACGCCCTGAGTCATCACCGGATTTCCCTGCATGGGACATACCAGGATGCTTGGAATGCTCTGAATACGAAATGCATTTGTCAGGTCTTTCTCCATGTCAATATTGATCTTAAAGAACTGAACCTTGCCTTTGTATTTGGCAGCCAGTTCATCCATAATCGGGGCAACCAGTTTACAGGGTTTGCACCAGTCGGCATAGAAATCAATCACACAGGGAACCGTACCTTTATAATTCCAGTTTTTTTCATTACGGAAATCGAAAACCTGTGATGCAAAATCGTCCTGACTGAGATAAACCACGGTTCCGGTTCCGTCCCAGTGACCACTGGCAGGCAATTCGGTTTTAGTAATAGTTTCGGTTTCGTCTGTTGTTTTTGAATCTTTCTGGCCGCCGCATGAAACCAGCAGCAGAAGCGCGATCAGGAAAAGACTGAAGATTGATTTTTTCATGTTTGAAATTGTTATTGCAAAGGTACCAACGAAATTCGGGTTGTTTTGGAGTTGATGAATGATATAAATCACCTGGCTGTTTCAGATGATATGGTGATTATCATTTTATTTAGGTTCCACTTTCAGATTGTACATAATGAAGGCCATAATGTCAGTGGCTTCATCAATCTGTTTCGATGTCGGCTTGCCTGCGCCGTGTCCGGCCATGGTTTCAATGCGGATGATCACCGGATTGTTTCCACGGTGCTTGTATTGAAGCTCCGAAATAAATTTGTACGAATGTGCCGGCACCACACGGTCATCGTGGTCGGCTGTGGTGACCAGGGTTGCTGGATAGTTCACACCTTCCTTTATATTATGCAGCGGACTGTATTTATAAATGTAGCCGAAGTCATCTTCATTGTCGCTCGAGCCGTAATCACCGGTCCAGGCCCAGCCAATGGTGAACTTCTGAAAACGCAGCATATCCAGAACGCCCACAGCAGGCAAGGCTACTTTAAATAAATCGGGACGTTGTGTCATGCAGGCACCCACCAGCAGACCACCGTTCGAGCCGCCCTGAATGGCGATTTTCGAAGAGTTGGTGTAGTTATTTTTAATCAGAAATTCGGCCGCACCAATAAAATCATCAAAGACATTTTGTTTCTGTGCCTTGGTTCCGGCTTCGTGCCAGGCTTTTCCATATTCACCGCCGCCGCGCAGATTCACCACGGCATAAATGCCACCGGCTTCGAGAAATGGGATAGCGGTCAGACGGAACCCCGGTGTCAGACTGATATTGAAACCACCATACCCGTACAGCAATACAGGCCGCTCGCCATCCATTTTCATATCTTTGAGATAGGTCAGAAACATCGGAATCTTAGTTCCATCCTTGCTTGTGAAGAACACCTGTTCGGTAACAAAATCGGATGGCGTAAAATCGACTTTCGGACTCCAGTACAGTTCGTTGCTGCCTGTATTCATGTCGTAGCGATACACACTGTTTGGTGTGGTATAGCTGGTGTAGGAATAAAACATAACGGGTTCTTTGCGGTTGCCTGTGGGGCCTCCCAGAGTGCCGATTCCGGGCAGATCAATGTTTTTCTCAAATTTGCCGCTGGCCGAAAAAATCTGTAAGCGGTCCGAAGCGTCCTGCAGATAATTGACCACCAGTTTCTGATTGATATAGGACACCGATTGCAGTACCTGGCTGGTTTCTGAAATAACGTCGCGCCAGCTCTCAGGGCCGGGTTTGGCGGGGTCAACCGAAATCAGACGGTTGTTGGGTGCGCCATTGTTGGTCAGAATATAAAATTTACCGTTGACTACATCCACCAGCGAATAATCGTATTCAAAACCGTCGGCGATTTTTTTCCATTCGCCGCCTGAAATCGATGCAGGTCTTACCCAGAGCGCATTTCCACTGGTGCTTTCGCTTTCCGACAGGAACATATATTTCTGGTCTTCATCCAGATATACGCCGTAGTTGCGAAGCGGAAAATCTTTGTTTTCGTACACCAGCACATCCTTATCCTGTGTTGTACCCAGCTTGTGGTAATATACTTTGTGATATTCGTTTTTGGTGGAAAGTGCTTTCGATTCATCTTTTACTTCGTAAGCTGAATAGAAAAAACCGTTTTTGTACCAGGCAATGCCTGAAAATTTCGTCCATTTAACCTCATCCGGAAGCATCTTTCCAGTTTTGATTTCCATGACATAAATATTGTTCCAGTCGCTGCCACCTTTCGATGTCGAATACGCCATATATTTGTAATCGCCCGAAACAGAATAATCGCTCAGAGCAGTGGTGCCGTCATCGGAAAGTTTGTTCGGATCGAGCAAAAGCCGCTCTGCGCCATCGTATCCATTGCGTACATACAGCACACTCTGGTTTTGCATGCCGGTGTTGCGGAAGCAAAATACCCAGGGTCCTTTTTTAAAAGGTATTCCCGATTTTTCGTAATTCCACAATTTTTCCAGTCGCGTTCTGATCTGATCGCGGAATGGAATGGAAGACAGATATTGGTTGGTGACGTCGTTTTGTTGTTGTACCCAGGCCTTTGTTTCGTCCGAGTTTTCGTCTTCGAGCCAGCGGTAGGGATCGGCGATCTGTTGTCCGAAATACGTGTCGGTATGATCGCTTCGGAAAGTGTTGGGGTAGTTCAGTTCCTGAGCGCCCAATTGCGCCGATATGAGCAGCATTGCCATAAGAAAGAGATGTTTTTTCATATTGTCCGATTCATTACATTTGCAAGTCAAAGATACTAAAAACAAGCGAATGAATAACAAGATCAAATCAACCCGCGTTACCTACCGTCACCAGTATATCGAACGGGCCGATGCTCCTGAACTCCGCGAAATGTCATTTGTTTCCGAAGAACGGCAATACGATGAACAGGAAAGACTTCTATCGATGGTTAAATTCACGCGCCCCGGTGTTCTGGAAGAAAAAGTGGTGAAATCGTACGATGCCAACCGCGTTACGACAGAATATTATATCGATGAAAAAGAAATCAGTGAAAAAACGGTTGATGAACTTGATGACAAAGGCCGCATCAGCAAACAGACCATTTACTACGCCGATGGCACCGAGTCGGTGGTGGATTTTGAATACGAGGGCGACCGCATTGTAAAACAGACTACATTTGACATTGATGAATATGAGCGCGAAATCAGCGGCGTACACACCTGGCAGTACGATGCCAAAGGAAACCTGCTGAAGGAAGAAGAATATGAATACGATGAATTGTCGTTTTCGCGTGAAATTACGTATGATAATGATGAGCGGATGCTGACGCGCAGCGTGTTTCATGCAGCCGATCTGCGGCCTTCGTACGAAGAATTTGAATGGACCGGCGATGTGGTGACACACTCAACCATGACAGATGTGACCGGTGCTAAATCGGAAAATTTCTTTACGCTGAATGACAAGCAGCAGGTGCATGAATTGCGCTACCAGTCAGATAATTCAATCACTACTACGCTGTTTGAATACGATGAAAAAGATCATGTTATACATGAGCGCGAAACCGACGAATCCGGCGAAGTGATGTATGAAGTATTTCGTCAATACGATGCGGAAAGTGGCTTGCTGAGCCGTCAGGAGACTTATATCAACCGTCGTGGTTTAAGCACCGATGTGCATTATGTGATGGAGTATGAGTATACTTTTTACTAGCATGAGGCATGAGGCAGGCGGCATGCGGCATGCGGCAAAAGGCACAACGCGCAACGCACAACGCTTTGCGAGTTATCAAGTTATCAAGTGGAAAGTTGAAAGGTGACGTAAAAGCGCAGGGCTCAATGCAAAACGCGCTGCATCCGACCTTTCAGAGTCACGACTGTGTCACGTTTTACGTGAAGGGTCCTGGAAGAGTCGGTGCGAAGAAGCCTGTACACATCTGTTGAGTGTAGTCTTTTTAAACGGTGTTGCGGGGTTGCGTCTGGAGACTCAACCCACAATAATTTCTTTTTCAGACTACACCCAACAGTAGTTTTTAATACGTAGCATTTTTACTATGAAATCAATTGTCTTTTTCATTCGGAGTCTGATGATTTTTTATTCGTGTTCGCCTAAAGCAGAATAAGGTGCAGAGCGCGATACAAATGAAACGGCATCAGGTGTAAAAAAATGTCAGTCCGGATTCAGCTGCAGAATTTAAACTGGTTGATTTCCGTTTCGAAGCTATGCAGAAACTTATGGACCGGCATATCATGGCTGAAAAGCCTGTGCTATCGGGCGATACGCTGATGGTTGCTTTTCGGATGAATGTTGCACAATCGGACAATTATTATTGTGAACCACAATTTATAAACGACACACTGATTCTGAAAATCAGCCCTGGGCATACGCAATACGATTGCATAGGCAGTGTTCGCTTTACAGCCACCATAGCCGCTTGCAACAGAATGCCCGGACATATGTCTGTTGAATATAATGTTGCCCGACGTATTATTTTATAAGGGTTTAATATGTTTGGTGGCTTGAATACTAAAATGAATTTCATTTAAGTTTACGAGTCTTTATCTCAAGACTTTATCATCATCCACCGTGTCGAAGCTGTCTCAAAATTCAAACATCAGTGTAAAAACAACATTCC
>CAYSCE010000060.1:0-12636 GCA_964429475.1 uncultured Bacteroidaceae bacterium
AACGATAATAATGCGTTGGTAAAAGTAGATGCCAAAGGAAAAGAAACGGTTCTTTTAACGCTTGCTGAGCTGAATACAGCTGTTTCGGAATGTGGACTTGAAGCATTGAAGGGTTTTCCGGCATATGACTGGGTGAGCGATACTAAAATCCGTTTGCTTGAAGGTAACAAGTGGATTGAGGTTGATGTTTTTGCAAAGAAAGCCGAAGTTCGCAATTCATGGAATAAAGATGGTCAAAATGCTGATTTCAGTCCGGAAAAATTTCTGGTGGCATACACCCTCGAAAATAATGTTTATCTTTCTGTGGACGGTGCCGAAAAAGCCATTACGTCTGAAACCAACAAGGGTATTGTGTGCGGACAAACGGTTCACCGCAACGAATTCGGCATCAGCAAAGGTTTGTATTGGTCGCCGAAAGGAAATAAACTGGCATTCTATCGCATGGATGAAACCATGGTGACCGATTATCCGCTGGTGGACATCAATACAAGAATTGCAGAAGTAAAAAATACAAAATATCCGATGGCCGGAATGACCAGTCATCAGGTTACACTTGGAGTGTACGATGTTGCCAGTGGTAAAACCATCTTTATGAAAACCGGGGAACCGAAGGAACAATATCTCACCAACATCAGCTGGAGTCCCGATGAAAAGTATGTTTTCATTGGTGTGCTTAACCGCGATCAGAACCATCTTAAATGGAATCAGTACGATGCCGTTACCGGTGAATTTATAAAAACACTGTTCGAAGAAAAAAGCGATCGTTATGTTGAACCATTGACTCCGCTTGTGTTTGTGCCTGGTAAAACCGATCAGTTTATCTGGCAGAGTCAGCGCGATGGCTACAATCATTTGTATTTATTCAACACCGAAGGACAGCTTCTGAAGCAGCTTACAAAAGGTTCGTGGGTAGTTACTGAAATGGGTGCATTTACTGCAAAAGGCGATAAACTGTGGTTTACAGCCACTAAAGAAAGTCCGCTTGAAAATCATGCATACATGCTGAATATCAAAGATGGAAAAATTACGAAACTCACAACTGAAGCCGGTACACACAGTGTTTCGCTGACCAGGGATTTTTCGTTGATGAGCGATTATTACAGCTCAGTCAGTATGGGTGCATCGATGAGTATAAAATCAACGACAGGCAAAGAAATCAAATCGTTGCTGAAAGATGAAAACCCGCTTAAGGACTACGCTGTACCGACACCGGAATTTGTAACACTGAAAGCCGACGACGGAACTCCGCTCTACGCGCGGCTTTTGAAACCTGTTGGTTTTGATCCGGCGAAAAAATATCCGGTCATTGTGTATGTGTACGGAGGCCCGCCCGCACAGCTGGTTACCAACAGCTGGACCGGTGGTGCAGGTATGTTTTTGTATTATTTAGCTTCGAAAGGATATGTAGTATTTACGCTCGACAACCGCGGTTCAGCCAATCGTGGATTAAATTTCGAAAGTGCTATTTTCCGCAATTGCGGCACCGTTGAAGTGGCCGATCAGATGGTCGGTGTGAACTGGCTGAAAAGTCAGCCGTGGGTTGATCAAACCCGCATGGGCGTTCATGGTTGGAGCTATGGTGGATTTATGACCATCAGCATGATGCTCAAACAACCGGGTGTTTTCAAAGCTGCTGTGGCCGGTGGTCCGGTGATTGACTGGAAATATTACGAGGTGATGTACGGCGAACGCTATATGGATACACCAGAGTCAAACCCCGATGGATACAAGAACTCAGCGCTTACCAATTATGTCGGAAAACTCGACGGACGCCTGCTGATTATTCAGGGATATCAAGATGCGACGGTGGTTCCGCAGCATTGTCTCTCATTCCTCGATGCATCCATCAAGGCCGGCAAGCTGGTCGATTTCTTTATGTATCCCAATCACGAACACAATGTACGCGGCAAAGACCGGCAGCATTTGTATAAGATGATTGATCAGTATTTTGAGGATCATTTGTAATCAGGCGACAGGCATCAGGCGACAGGCGATAGGCGATAGGCGACAGCCCGCTGTGGCGTATTCGCGATTACAACGCTCACTTCCTCTTCCGAATATTCATCAGAAACTCAAACATCGCAATGAAGAATAATGTGGCGATGGCCTGGAACAGTGCCTGTTTGAAGGTGATGAAAAAGCCGTGGAAGCTGAATTTGTCGAGATAAAAAACAATGAGGCTGTGCATGAGTACCGACAGTCCGGCGTAGGTGAGAAACCATGTCCAGCCGAGGTCGGCAACGCCAGGCTGCAGGCCCGATTCGTACTCGCGTTTCGATACAATGGTGCGCAGCAACAATGGGCGCATAAAGCCGATAAAAGTAGCAGCAGCAGCGTGGATGCCGCCGGTATGTACAAAAACATCCTGTGTGAAACCGGTGAAAAACGAGAGCAGCAGCACCAGCCACATGGGTGTTTCGAATGGTATCAGAAGAATGAAAAATAAATAAACAGCAGGATTGATGTACCCGAATAAATTGACATGATTGAAAATCATGACCTGTAAAAACAGGATGATCAGAAACCTGATGACATTTATAAGAATGGCTCTGTTATTCATCTTCAGGCTCTTTCTTCAGTTTTTCAAGTTCTTCAAGCTCGTCTTTAATAAGGTTGCGCACAATGTACACCGTAGTCAGATCGCCGAAATCGGCAGCAATCAGAAATTTGATTTTGTAAAAAGCGCGCGTGGCATCGGTGGTATACGAATCAATATATCCAACCGGAATACCGGCCGGGAAAATACTGCTGAAGCTGCTGGTCACCAGCGTATCGCCTTTTTTCAGTTTGATATGTGTCGGCACATCGGACAGGGTTGCAAACGCGTAATTTTCACCGTCCCATGAGCTGGTGCCGGTCACACCTTTGCCTTTGATTTGTGTACTGATGTTGACTTCGGAATGCAGCATAGATTTCACCAGACAATAATTTTTTGACGTAGCCTCAACAATACCAACAACGCCACCTGGCGAAAATACGCCCATACCGGGTTCAATACCTTGATCGGAGCCTTTGTCGAGGGTCACATAGTTGTCGCGGTAATTGGTGGTGTACTGAATGGCATTCGCTGTCAGGTATTCATATTGCTGACGATACAAGGTGTCGTTCTTTGTGAATATGCGCAGATCAGACATAATGTACGAGCTCTGCAACTTGCGTCTTAGTCTGATGTTTTCCTGCACCAGTTGCTCGTTTTCTTCGCGCAGGTTAATAAACGAAACGATGTTTGAACGAACCGTCATCACGCGGCTGCTAATGCCCATGAAAAACTGATAGGATGCTGCATTGTGGAACGTACTTTTGTTGAACGTCATGAGCAATGCCAGAATTTCCAGAAACAGAAACAGCAATAAAATGCGAATACGCTTAAAAAATGCCAGAAGGTTTCGCATAACCGCGCAGTAAATTATTTAATCAGGAACGGGAAGCGATCGAAGTTTTTCAGGGCAATGCCGGCACCGCGGGCTACAGCGCGCAATGGGTCTTCGGCTACATGTACCTTGAGTTTTGTTTTTTGTTCGATACGTCTGTCAAGTCCGCGCAGCAATGAACCGCCACCAGCCATATAAATACCGGTGTCGAGAATATCGGCCGAAAGTTCCGGCGGGGTATTTTCGAGCGCATTCAGAATGGCAGCCTCGATTTTGCTGATGGTCTTGTCCAGTGCCTGTGCGATTTCGGCATGTGAAACCATGACTTCGCGCGGAATTCCGGATAAAAGGTGACGTCCGTGTACCGGAAAATCGGGCGGTGGATTGTCGATTTCGGCCATGGCGGCTCCAACCTCAATTTTCACGCGCTCAGCGGTCCTTTCACCAATGCTGAGGTTGTGTGCCTTGCGCATATATTCTTCAATGTCGGCATTGAAATCATCGCCGGCAATACGGATACTCTTGTTGCTGACAATACCGCCAAGGGCAATCACGGCGATTTCGCTGGTTCCGCCACCGATGTCAATAATCATGTTTCCGGTCGGCTCAAGCACATCGAGGCCGATACCGATGGCTGCAGCCATCGGCTCGTGAATCAGTCGTACTTCCTTGGCACCGGCCTGTTCGGCTGAGTCACGCACCGCGCGCTCTTCCACTTCGGTGATGCCGCTCGGAATACTGATAACCATCTTAAGCGAAGGCGGGAACAGCGGTTTACGTGTATTGATCATTTTGATCATTTCGCGCATCATGTGCTCGGCGATCATGAAATCTGCGATAACACCATCGCGCAGCGGGCGGATGGTTTTTATGTTTTCGTGTGTTTTTCCGTGCATCATCATGGCCCGTTTCCCTACTGCCATGATTTTGTTGGTTGTGCGGTCAATAGCAACAATCGAAGGCTCGTCAACCACCACCTTGTCATTGTGAATAATGACAGTGTTGGCCGTTCCAAGGTCCATTGCTATTTCCTTCGTCATGAAATTGAAAAGTCCCATAGTCCTGTTCAGATATTTTAATGTTTGAAATGTCGGTTACCGGTAAACATCAGCGTGATGTTTTTTTCGGTGCAATATTTTACTGTGTCTTCGTCGCGGATCGAGCCTCCGGGTTCGGCAATGGCAGTTACACCCGCGTTGTATGCAATCTCGGCGCTGTCGCTGAACGGGAAAAATGCATCCGAACACAAAGTACTGTTTTTAACATCGAAGCCGAATTTAATGGCTTTTTCGACGGATTGTTTTACAGCATCCACGCGGTTGGTCTGGCCTGTACCGCTGCCAATCAGCAAACGGTCTTTCACCAGCACAATGGCGTTCGATTTCAGATGTTTCACCACTTTCATCCCGAAGAGCATATTGTCAATCACAGCCTGAGCCGGTGCATTTCCTGCTTTCAGCTCCCATTGCTGCGGGTTTTCTGTCAGACTGTCGGTTTCCTGCCAGAGGCAGCCGAACGAAAGTTGTTTGATCATCGATGTTGCCCGGGGTAATTTGTTCAGGCGGACAATTATACGGTTTTTCTTTGATGTAAGTTGCGCCAGACCTGCTTCGTCAAAATCGGGGGCTATCAGCACTTCGAAGAAAAATTCGTGTAGTTTGGCGCAGGTCTCTGCATCGAGCTTTTTATTGAAAGCTACAATGCCACCGAAAGCCGAAACAGGATCGCAGCTGAGTGCTTTGGTCCAGGCTTCATTAACAGTACCGGCTTCGGCAACGCCGCATGCATTGGTGTGTTTTACAATTACACAGGCGCAGTCGTCGAATTCGCCCAACAGATCAAGCGCGCCGCCAATGTCCTGCAGATTGTTGTATGAAAGTTCTTTTCCGTTCAGTTTGGTGAGATATTCATCCATATTGCCGTAGAAACGGGCTTTCTGTGCGGGGTTTTCGCCGTAGCGGAGTTGTGATCCGTTGCGGAGGCTGAGTTTCATGGCGTCCACTTCGTGATTGCCGTTCATCCAGGTGAAAATCTGTGAGTCGTAATGCGACGACACTTCGAAGGAGCGTGTGGCAAAGAGCCGGCGCTGTTCGCAGGTGGTTTCGCCGCTTTGCAGAATTTCGAGCAGGTCACCGTAATATTCCACCGAAGGCACGATTAAAACATCGTTGAAGTTTTTTGCACCGGCGCGAATGAGGCTGATGCCGCCAATGTCGATTTTCTCAATCAGTTCGGCTTCCTCGCTGGTCTTTTTCAGGGTTTCTTCGAACGGATACAGGTCAACCACGACGAGATCAATTGCGCGGATGTTGAATTCCTTAGCCTGAGACAGGTCTTCGCTGTTGTCGCGGCGATACAGAATACCACCGAATACGGCAGGATGCAGGGTCTTCACGCGGCCATGAAACACGGGCGGGTAGCCGGTGAGTTCAGAAATGTCGGTGACCTTGACACCCAGCTTCTGGATGAAGTCGGCGGTGCCGCCGGTGGAGTACAGCGTTACGCCAAGTTCGTTCAATCGGTGAATAATGGGTTCCAGTCCCGTTTTATCGTAAACGGAAATCAGAGCAGAAGTTATTTTTTTGCCGGATGACATGAAATCAGTGAGTTAGTGATTGAAAAATCAGGGTGCAAAGGTACGGTAAATTACCTTATAAAAAAGAAATTTTTAATTACCCGGTTTTCCCTTGTTTTCTGCGGAAAATTACCTGAAAGGAGGTATGAGACCGGAACGATTATAGCGGGAAAACATTTTTTTACAGGATGAGATCTGCAAAATTTATTTGGACGTCTTTTTTGGATGTTCAACACCAGATAGGTGTAAAGGGTAGTGGATGGAAATACTTAGGTTGAAGTAGATTTAGACTTGATCCCACGTAATGATTGAAAAAATCATTTTTCGCTAAAGCCACCAGGAACAAGATTATATGAGTGTAAAAAATAGTTGTAAAAAACAAAATCTAACTAAATAATATATAATACATTTGTGGCTCCAAAATCTTAAACTCCAAAATAAATGAAAAAATTAGTATTGTTTTGTGGATTTTTATTAATCCTCGGGTGGATTACTCATGCGCAGGATGGCACGCTTGATTCAACCTTCAACAGTGTCGGTTTTAAGCAACAGCCAGGTTTTTATGGCAGCAATGTAACCTGTGCTGTTCAGCCTGACGGAAGAATTGTTGTCGCCGGGAAAAATAATCAGAACAAGCGGGTTGTGATGCGTTTCCTGCAAAACGGAACGCCTGACTCAACTTTTAATCTTACTGGAATAGTGAATTCCACTCATCCCATTGGCAATTACCTGGATGCATACAAAGTACTGATTCAGCCTGATGGAAAAATTCTGGTAATCGGACAGGCCTTTGATGCAAGCTTTAAATACAGGGTTTGTGTCAACAGATACAATCCGGATGGGACTGCTGATGCAACATTTGGTACATCCGGCTGGGTGCAGCTTGGCGCTATCGGTGCAGAATCGGATCTTGCGTTTGATGCAGCATTGTTGTCTTCCGGAAAATTTGTCGTCGGTGCATACTCACTTGCATCCAATACAGGAGTTTATAAGTATTCTGTTATTCGCTTCAACACTGACGGTTCTTTAGACCTGACGTTTGATGTCGACGGTATTGCTACCATCGATCTGGGATGCCTGGCTCTGTATGATTACAACATGTTTCCGAGGTGTGGGGTTGCTGTTCAGCCGGATGGGAAAATTCTTTTTTCGGGGTCACACGGAACGTCTGAGGATGGTCGAAATGCTATGGTATTAAGACTTAAAGACAATGGCTCGCTTGACAGTACTTTTAATTCAGTGGGTTATGTAATCAAGGATTTTTATGGATTTGAAGATCATGCCAATGATGTTGAAATTGATAACAATGGAAAAATTGTGGTTGTCGGTAAAGAAAATCAGCTTTCATGGCTTACACGCCAGTATGTTATGCGTTACAATGAGAATGGTACACCTGACAGCACTTTTGGTGTAAATGGAGTGATTACATTTTATCTGGCACCTTCAAGTTATGATTGCTTATATAAAGTTGATATTTTGTCTGACAACAGGATTGTTGCAGGTGGAATGTCAAACATCGGAACCTACAATTATGCAACTGTTCGTTTGACCGAGAGCGGCACTTTAGATAACACTTTTGGAACCAATGGAATTGTGAATGGAGGTTATATAGGAAGCTCAGAAACCAGCGGATATGGACAAGCCATTCAACCTGACGGAAAAATTGTTGTAACAGCTGGCATCAATACCGGAAACTATTTTAATATTGCCCGCTACAAACAGAAACTGATTCCTGATGTTACTGTCTGGCCTACTGCTTCGGCTATTGTGTATGGCGATTCAATCGGACAATCGGTTCTTGGAGGCGGAAGCGCTTCAGTTGCCGGAACGTTTGCTTTTGCTGATTCAACCTTTAAACCCGATTCAACCGGAAATTACACTGTTGCAGTCGTGTTTACACCTGCTTTGCCGGCAACGTACATCTCTGTTACCGGAACCGTATTGGTCAATGTGACGCAGAAATATCTGACTGTTTCGGGTATTTCTGTTCAAAGTAAAACCTATGACGGAACTGATGTTGCAACCGTAACCGGTGCCACTCTTAACGGGATTGTGGGTACTGATGATGTACAAATCGGTACGCAGTTGGGTACCTTTGATCAGGTGAATATTGGCGTATCTGTTCCCGTAGATTTGTTTTTAACAATGACCGGTGCAGATTCACCTAAGTATATTATGACTTATTCCGGTCTGTTTTCAGCTGACATTTTCCCGAAAAGTCTGGATGTTATCAATGCAGTTGCTGAAGATAAAGAATATGATGGCACTACCAATGCCGTTATTACAGGGGCAACTCTTTCAGGAGTTGTTGGTACCGAAAATGTGGTACTTGACAATTCAACGGTTGGTCAGTTTAGTCAGGTGAACGTCGGCAACAATCTTACTGTCACAACAAATATGACTCTTTCAGGGACAGCCATCAGCAATTATATTCTGGCTCCTGTACTGCCCCTTACTGCTGACATCGTGCCTAAAGAACTAACTGTTACGGCTACTGTTGCTGATAAAGTTTATGATGGAAATGATACCGCTGTTATTGCAACTGCTGTTCTGACAGGTGTTGTTGGTACTGAAGATGTTGTACTGGACGATGATACAACCGGAACATTTGCCCAGAGCGATGCCGGAACCGGCGTTGCCGTTAGCACAGCCATGACTGTCACCGGTGCTGATATTGCAAACTATGTTCTTGTTCAACCCACCGGATTGAATGCCAACATACTGCAGCGCGAACTTACCATCAACGGAACATTCGAAGTGTCGGACAAACCTTTTGACGGAAATACAACTGCAAGCATTACCAACAACCAGCTTACTCTTGTAAATACCATTTCGGGCGACGATGTGAGCCTGTCCAATGTTGAGGCTGACTTTGCCGCAGCTGCTGTTGACAGTAACGTGACTGTAAGTATTACCAGTGCTGATCTTACCGGAACCGACAACGGAAATTATCTGCTTTTACTTACCGGTGCTCCGACCACAACAGCCAATATTCTGAGTGGTGTTGGCATGGAAGAAATGGTTGAAGCTGAATTCAGCATTTATCCAAATCCTGCTGTGTCTTCGGTATATGTTGCATGTGATGAAAATATTCTGCGGCTTTATGTTGTGAATGCTGCAGGTCAGACCGTAGCCGAACAAACAAATGATTCCTCAATCAATGTTGAACGCCTTGATACAGGATTGTATATGATTTTTGTACAGACCGAAAACGGTAAAGTTCTTTCTGGAAAATTCATGAAGGAATAATTCTTTTTCTCAATAGAAATTAGAAAAGCCGGCTCCAGAATCTGGGACCGGCTTTTTTTTAGTCAGTGTTCCTTTCGTTGGAATTCAGTGGTAGCTATGAATTTTATTAACAAAAAAGGCCCATCATTACAATGCGCCTTTACAAACTTTATGAACTTTCCACTTTATACTCTCATGGCTCCAATCAGCTCCGACACCTGTTTCACGCCCTGGCGGTCGCAGTATTCATTGATGCCATCCACAATTTCTTCTGCAACGGATGGGTTGATGAAATTGGCCGTGCCTACCTGAATGGCTGTGGCACCGGCCAGCATGAATTCAATGGCGTCGGTGGCATTCATAATGCCGCCCAGTCCGATGATGGGAATTTTTACCGCTTTCGAACATTGCCAAACCATGCGCAGCGCCACAGGTTTGATGGCCGGTCCCGACAATCCGCCGGTGACGGTGGAAAGTTTCGGCTTGCGGGTTTCCGCATCAATAGCCATTCCCATGAGGGTGTTGATGACCGATACGGAATCGGCGCCGCAGTCTTCGGCGGTTTTGGCAAACTCTGCAATGTTGGTCACATTGGGCGAAAGCTTCACCATCAGATGTTTTTTGTATACACTGCGGACTGCTTTCACTACTTCGGTGAGCGATGCGCAACTAGTGCCAAAGGCCATTCCGCCTGTCTTTACGTTGGGGCAGCTTACGTTGAGTTCAATCGCGGGAACGTCGTTCACTTCATTCAGAATCGCGGCGGCTTCGGTGTAGTCTTCTACTTTCGAACCGGCCAGATTCACGATGATGCGCGATTGATAATGTTTTATTTTGGGCAGAATTTCATCAATAAAAACATGCACGCCTTTGTTTTGCAGACCCACTGCATTCAGCATTCCTGCAGCGGTTTCGGCCATGCGCGGATAAGCGTTGCCTTGCCGTGGCTCGAGCGTGGTGCCTTTTACAATGATGCCGCCGAGTTTATTGATGTCCAGAAAATCCTCGAATTCGTAGCCGTAGCCGAAGGTTCCGCTGGCCGTGAGTACAGGATTCTGTAGTTCAAGATTACCGATATTTACTTTCAGATCAGCCATGGCACACGGGATTATGGTTCCAGTCCTTCAGTTTAGTTACGTCGAAAACGGGGCCTTCCATGCAGGCGCGCACATTGCCTTCGTGTGTGCTGACGGTGCAGCACAGACATGATCCGATGCCGCATGCCATCAGGTTTTCGAGCGATACTTCGCAATACACGCCGGCGTCGGTGGCCAGTTGTCCAATGGCTTTCATCATCGGGTCGGGTCCGCAGACATATACTTTCGAAAATGATTTCAATTCCGCACCAAACCACGGATGCGCGGTGATCATACCTTTGTCTCCCTTCGAACCGTCTTCGGTAAGAATGGCTACCTGAGCCAATTTGCTGTATGCATCAGCTGTAAGAATATCGGCCGATGTTTTTCCGCCAATGGCTACACAGCAGTCTGCGCCTGCTTCTTTGAGCTTTCGTGCCAGATAGAGCATGGGTGCAACCCCGCATCCACCGCCGGCCAGCAGCACTTTCTGATCCTGGCGTGCCAGCGAAAAACCGTGTCCGAGCGGATACACGATGTCAAGCTGATCGCCTTCGTGCAGATGCGAAAGTTTTTCGGTTCCGGCGCCGACAATTTTTACGAGCAGATCGAGCGTGTGATTTTTTTCATCCACATCGTGCACCGTAATTGGTCTGCGCAGAAACGTATCCGGACTACCCTCTACGAGGACCTCGACAAATTGTCCGGGCCATATTTCCGGATGATTTGCGGGAAGCTGAAGTGAGAGCACAAAATGTGTTGAGTTCAGTTTTGTGTTCTTCAGCACCGGCAGCAAAGCCTTGCTTTTTTTATTCATCGGTTGACGTTTCGGATGTTTCTTCCTTAGCTTCCTCAGCGGGTTTGTCGTCAATCAGGTTATGATCCAGCAGCGTGTTGTACCACGAAAAAAGTTTTTTCAGGTCGCTTACATACACGCGTTCGCGGTCCCATTCGGGATACACTTTGTCCATGAATGCTACCATCTCTTTTTTGTCGGCTTTGGCATCGATGGCTTTTTCGCCGTTGAGATTTTTGAAAATGGCCTGCAACACTTCCTGCAAAGGAATGTCATCCCCCGTTGTGTAGATGCTGATATCAGCCAAAGCGCTGACACGGTCGGTGGGGAATACCGGAATTTTTGTGCCGTCGAGAAGACTTTCTACAAGCATTCCGCTTTTGGTCTGTGAGACCAGAGAATACAATCCGGGTTTTCCGGATACTGCGATGATTTTTGATAAATCCATACTGGTAAAATTTGATATCCGATTTCCGATCGGTGATTTTTGATTTTTGAAAGGAACTACAGTTTTTATTTCAGATCAAAAATCACCAATCAAAAATCCTTGTTCTTAAATCATTCAATGGATCCGGCAGCAACATTCACTTCCGGAGCAATTTTTTTGGCAAGTCCCTGCAACACATTGCCCGGGCCGACTTCGATAAAATCGGTGGCGCCGTCGGCAACCATATTCAGGACGGTTTGTGTCCAGCGCACAGGCGAGGTGAGCTGAGCAACGAGGTTTTCCTTGATCTGAACGGGATCGGTAAACGGTTTTCCGCTTACATTCTGATACACCGGACAGATGGGGGTTTTAAATTCGGTAGCGTTGATGGCAGCAGCAAGTTCCACGCGGGCGGGCTCCATGAGCGGGCTGTGGAATGCTCCACCTACTTTGAGCGGCAGCGCGCGTTTGGCACCGGCAGCTTTCAGAGCTTCGCATGCTTTTTCGATTCCCGGCACTGAGCCTGAGATTACAAGCTGTCCCTGGCTGTTGTAATTGGCCGGAACGACCACTTCGTCGGTAATGCTTTTGAGCACTTCTTCTACCTTGTCATCATCGAGGCCAAGGATGGCAGCCATGGTGCTGGGTTGCGCTTCGCAGGCTTTCTGCATGGCCATGGCGCGTGCATAAACCAGCTTCAGTCCGTCTTCGAACGACAATGCGCCGGCGGCGGTCAGAGCCGAGAATTCGCCCAGTGAATGTCCGGCTGTCATTTCGGGAGCATAAGCAGCGCCCATGCATTTGGCCAGAATTACGCTGTGGAGGAAAATGGCCGGCTGGGTTACACGGGTCTGACGCAAATCTTCTTCGGTTCCGCCGAACATGATGTCCGTGATGTTGAAACCAAGAATGGTATTGGCCTGATCGAACATCTCCTTTGCCATTGGGAAGCGGTCATAGAGGTCTTTTCCCATTCCGGGAAACTGGGCACCCTGGCCCGGAAAAACGAATGCTTTCATACTGGTGAATTTTGTTGCAAAAATACTATTTTTAATGTGTTGATGAGATAATGTGCTAATGTGCTGAGGCACAACGCACGACGCATAAGGCACAACGCGCAACTCGGGCGGCATAGGGCAAGCGGCATAGGGCACATCCCCGAC
>CAYSCE010000061.1:0-12631 GCA_964429475.1 uncultured Bacteroidaceae bacterium
CCTTTGTCGCTTCCAGACGATGGAATGTTGTTTTTGTTCTGAAGTTTGAATTTCGAGACAGCCTCGGAATCCAAACCGCTCTATTTCAAAAATTTTAGTAGCTTTGAATTATAAATACTCATCTTATGGCCATCAAAATCAAAACGCCGTTGCTGATAAAAATCCTGTTCATCCTGACCGGAATCCTCTCTCTGTATTTTTCTTTCCTGTATATTCAATGGATGATTTTTGAAGAAGCCAACCGGGCCATGTTTACATCGTTTCTCGATGGTGCCCTGAAACGTTCATTCAAAATGGACTTTGCCCTGAACGACAGTAAATATTACATGATTGTAGCCATCGGCGAATTGTTTATTCTGCTCAAATGGGTCGGATCATTCCTGATGTTCCGCGGCAAAAGCTGGGGATATATTCTGTATCTGCTCCCCAACCTGATTTTACTGGCAGGCATGACCATGTTTATGATGATGTTTGAACCCAATGCCAACATCATTGGTATTCTGTCCGGCACATTTGCCCTCATAGTGGCTTACACAGTTGCACTGATTGTCATCATCAAACGCCGCAAAGCCGCCCGCAGAGAGCTCGCTGCTGAATAAAAAAAACGGCGCCCGGATGAGCCGGACACCGCCTTTTGCTGATTCTGATAAATTTCAAATTAGTGTTTACCACCGCATCCGGAGCCGCTACCAGAGCCGCTGCCGCTACCTTTGCAGCCTGATCCTTCGGTCTGTCCCGATCCTTTGCAGCCACTGCCAGAGCCACCACCGGGGCAACAGCCACCCATGGTTTTTGCCTGGTATCCCAGTTTCTGAATGCGTTCAACAATAACATCGGCACTGGTTTTTTTCGGACTGAAAGTTACAGTCACAACTTTGGTGTCGACATCCGCCACAGCGGTTTTTACACCTTTCACCGATGCCAGTTCAGCTTCGATTTTTTCTTTGCATGAACCACAATGCAGATTGGTCTGAATTTTAATTTCTTCGCTCTTCTTTGGTTTTTCCTTGGTTTCGGTCTGACCAAAAACAACGGTCGGCAGAATGAACAGGGCTGCCGCTACCCACATAAACACGCTTTTTTTCATGTATCCTCCTTTGGTTTTTAATTGTTTCTTTTTTTTAATCATTGTCGCAAAACATTCACGATAATGATTACTGATTTTAATATTATTCACCGGCTTTCGGATAGCCCAGTGATTTTAATTTTGCTGCAAATTCATCCGTGCGATCCGTATCGCCTGAATAGACAATCTGCACTACTGAAGTACTCAGATCAACCTGCACATCCACAACACCATCAAGGCTCAACAGGCCATTGGTAACAGTGCTTACACATCCCTGACACTTCAGATTTTCAATTTTAAAAGTTGTTTTCATTAGATTAATCTTTTTTGTTGATTCTGATTTTCACTCCTGCGTAAATTTTACGACCCATCACAGGACCCCATATAACGCCGCTGTCGAAATACGGACTATATGGATTCTCCGCCGAAATAATCGGATGATGCTGCACAAAATTAGTCAGATTTTCGGCACCGGCATAAATACTCCAGTTTTTGAAATTTCGTGCAAACTGCAAATGAATAATGGTGTGCGCCGGCGAAAATTCTGCGAGTTGATAAGGCAATGGAAACAAGCTGCGGTCGGGCAAACGCGATTTTCCAACAAACTGCGCCGTCAGATCGGCCTGCCAGCGTTTCATGTTGCTCGAAAACGCCATGGTGACCAATCCTTTATAATTGCTTACAAGCGGCTTCCAGAGCAATTCTCCATTGCGCAACGACTGACGTACATCGTTGTATCGCAATGCTGCACGCACTTCGAGATGCTTAAATGCCGGATACGAAATTTCAACCTGCGCATTGTGCGAATATGACTTTCCATTCAGACTGAACACATACATGGCCGAAGTGTCCGACTCCATGTCAATCAGCATCTGATGCTGAAAAGAAGTTTTGAAATATTCAGCCGAAATCATCATTTCCTTTCCGAATACATTCACATACTGAACCAGCGAAATTCCCAAATTCAACGCTTGTTCCAGTTCTGGCTCATTCAGGAAAACAAGCTTCCTGGCCGATGTCAGCAAAGAAATATTTTCAGGAATAACATACGGTGAACGGTATCCCAATCCGGCCGATGCACGCAACGAGGTCTTTTCTGTCAGATGATACTTTACATGAACACGAGGCGTGGTGAGCCATCCGAAGCGACTGTTGTAGTCTTCGCGGATTCCGGCCATGAATGTAATTTTTTCAGGAAAGGTATAGGTGTACTGAAAGAAAACACCAGGCACCATTTCATTCGTGGTCCAGCTGCTGTCATTCAGCGATTCATCAACATCGTCGTACATAAAATTAAAGCCCGCGTCGTATGTATGTTTCGAGTCTTTAAACGGTGCATGATAAATCAGATTCGAATAAAACGACCGCTGCTGTCCGCTGTAATCATTGTGTCCAAACAACATATCAAGCTGATGAACCGAAAAAGAATTGATGAATCCGACACTGGCTCCGGGCTTGTTTTTGAAAATATAACCGGTTTTGACAAATGCTTCGCCGCGGCGGTTATTGATGGCCGATTTCCACAATCCTTCGGGCGACAAAGTCACATGAGGACTGTTCGAAATCTGGCCTCCGTTGCGGCTTTCATCAAGCACGCGAACACCCCAGCGCATTTCAAGTCCTTTCGGACTGATGTACTGCCAGAAATTTGCCAGATTGATTTGCCGGCTCAGATTCATATCCATAAAACCATCTTTGTTGTGGTCAATTTCCGTGTTGTTGAATGAATAATGACCGAGTACAATGGTACTTACTTTTTTACTGAGATCGGCAGCAGCATTGATATTGAATTCATGACGACCCGCATCATTGAGATAATAGTTGAAGAAATATTTTTCTTTTGCTTCGGGCTTTTTAAACTCGGCATTGATCTGTCCTGTGATACTTTCATATCCGTTTATCACCGCCGAATTTCCTTTCGAAACAGAGATCGACTGCATCCAGGTACCGGGAATATACTCAAGTCCAAAAGCTGATCCCAGGCCGCGCATAAACGGTATGTTCTCAATCAGCAACTGACTGTACACACCATTCAATCCCAGCAACTGAATTTGTTTTGAACCACTCACGGCATCGGTATAATTGACATCGACCGAGGCATTGGTTTCAAAACTTTCGGACAAATTGCAGCACGCAGCACGCTGTAGTTCACCGCTTCCGATTTGCTGACTTAAAAGTGGATTCAATCGGTCGATATGTGTGCTGCTGGCTAAACCTTCTATATTCACAGCAGCCAACTCTGCAGTTTCTTCCAGAATAATCTCCAGTTTCCCTGAAGAAAATTCATGAATGGTATCACTTTTATATCCCACGTACGAAAACACCAACGCTACCCCCGGAGGTGGTTGCTGAATAGAAAACTGTCCTTTCGGATCGGTGGTAACACCTTGATCGCGCGTGGACCAATACACGTTGGCAGATGGCAGCGAAACTAATTTTCCACTGGGCTCCTTTCCATATACGGCGCCGGTGATCTGAGCATATCCGGCGACGCTGAGCATGGCCAATGCCATGAACATTAAAATTCGATTTTTCATAAAAACTGATTACTGTTAAACTTGTTGAATGACAAAAATGCAATCAACAGTTTAGCAATCGAGTTTTAATGTTTCGAGTTTGACAACAATAAATTTGGCGCTTTTTCGCGGAGGCGATGAATAATCAAAGCTGGTGTACTCCTCCGCAAGTACAGGACTATCCTGGCTTTGAGCAATTTCTGCCGGCCGGCTGGCAGGCATATATTTACAAAAAGATGCAGGGCTGTCAAATCTGGCTCCGATATCTTCTACCGTGCGTATATACACATGATCGTTCTGACAACAGGCTTCTTTCTGTATTTCGGCATGACAGCAATCCGATGAGCACATCATATGATGATCGGCATCATCATGTCCGCACGATTCCGGCCCCTGAAAGGAAATCATCTGTTCACCGCTGACATGACACCAATGCTTAAATACATTGAGACCTCCGGCGGAAAGAACCATCAGAGGAATCATCATCAAAGCCAGTATAAATCTGAACTGCTTCACAGCACAAAATTACAAATAAAAAACAAAAAAAATGAATCCCATACATTTCACAGGCCTGATAATTATCATGTGCCTAAATTTTTCAACCGCATATACACCTCTTCATACTTTTTGATATTCTCACTCAGGCCATACTCTTTCTTCGATCTGGTACGGATTTCCATGGGTTCAAAAACCTGATTTTGCAAGCGCTCACAGGCTGCGGCATATTCATTGCCGATCAGATCCTGCACTACAACGCCAAATCCATCGCGCTCAACAGTCCCCAGATCTCCAACTCCCGCATTGCAGATGACCGGAATGCCCATGGCCAGCGACTCGCCAAGCTTTATGGGCGATGATGCTTTTTTACTGAAGGCGTTTTTGATAAACATAATACTGTAATCCGCCAGCGACAGCACGACAGGCATGTCGTTGCGCAATACTTTTTCAAGCACAATAACTTCATCAGGAAAATCAAACTGCAGCTTTTCAACCAGATAATGCGCTTCGTTGACACACAAAATAAAACGTGATCCCGGAAATTTCTGACGGAATACCGAATAAAATTCCGCCATCTCTTTTACACAATACCAGGTGCCTGTTGAACCAATATACATCAGCGTTTTGCCATCGCATGTTTTAATATGATGTTTCAACATAAAATCTTCGCGCTGCTTTGATGAAACCTGTTGGAAAAGCTCATAATCAGCGGCACATGGAATGACACGAATTTTGTCGTGATTGGTTTTCCAGGTATCTACCATATAATCTTTCGCTGCATAGGTGAGCGATACAATGCAACCGGCATCGGCTGTTAAAGAAGCTTCTTTGCGTTTAAAATAGCGGTAAATGATGTTATACAGCGGATTCCGAAGACTCCATATATGACCGTCGATGCGTTCATCGGCCCAGAAACCACGCATATCAAAAATGAATGGAATTCCGAATTTACGTTTCATGCGTTGCGCTGCCATGGCCGGAATATAGCTGCGCGCATGCACAATATCGATTTTGTAATCTCTGCAAATCCGCTTTGCAAGCTGCATCATGATGCGTACATCTTTCAGCGTCGATATCACAGGTGGTGTTTTTGTGTAGGTACACGGAAACCACCGGATGTTTGAATCCCGCAGCAATGCATCAATTTCGCCAGCTGCTGCTTTCGATTTATCTTCCTTTTCAAAACTGATCAGATAAATAGTCGCGCCCGCCTGCTGAAGTCCTTTCAGATATGGCAGAATCTGCGAAGCGCCTACCGGATCAAAAATACCATCGTAGCTGATATATAAAACGGAGACAGGTTTCATTTTTTATTGGGAATCTGTATATCGGAATTCCGCTCCAGATAATGGCTCAAAACCGTTAGTACCCATACGCGGTTATAATACCAGTCGGCTTTGCCCGATTTGAATTTTCGCAGCACATTTTGTACAAAACATTCAGGAACTGCATCAAACAAACGGAGATTTTTTGCGTTGAGAAATTGTTCAGGTAAAAAAGCCAGTTCATTTTTCAGCCAGCGCTGCATCGGAATGGAGAAGCCCTTTTTCGGACGCTCGAAAAGCTGTGCAGGAATATAATCCGCCAGAATTTCCTTTAGCAACAGTTTGGTTTTTCCATGTCGCGTCTTGTACTCCATGGGCAAATGCAGCGACGCTTCCACCAGACGATGATCGAGCAAGGGAGGACGCACCTCAAGACTGGTCAGCATCGATGCACGATCCACTTTCACCAGCAGATCATCTTTAAGATAATGTGTCAGATCGAAAAAAGCCTGCGAGGCCGCCGGAGAAAGATCGAGATACGCGCGGTCAAAGGCCGGAAATTGCTCCAGTAAATTCGAATCAAAAACATCCAGCTCCCACGACGGAAAAAGGTTTTGCTCGATGGAAAAAATATTGGATTTGAAATTTCTTTTCAATGCCGAATGAAAAAACTGCGAATGACGTTTGTTGCGCAATTGCAGGCGTGCCATGGGCGAACCCATCTGCACCCAGAAATGGCTCAGGCGCTTTGCCCACACATACGATCCATAGCCCTGAAACAATTCATCGCCACCATCGCCGCCAAGCGCAACCGTAACATGCTGCCTGGCAAATTTCGACACAATATATGTCGGATAAAACGAAGAATCGGCCAGTGGTTCATCCATCTTATCAAGCAAGGGCGCTGCAAGATCCGTGAGTGATTTTTCATCAGCCGGCATTTCAAAATGGTCAGAACCCAGATGCTGTGCGATTTTTCGCGCATAAACGCTTTCGTCGTGCGACGCATCGGGCGACGATACCGTAAAAGTTTTTATTCGTCCCGAAGCCTGCGAAGCGGCAACCGAAGCCACCAGACTGCTGTCGGTGCCTCCACTCAGAAAAACGCCCAGTGGAACATCACTGATCAAAGCGTCTGATACAGCTTCTTCCAACAATTGTTTAAACTGTTTTTTCGCATCGAAAAATGAGGTTTTTTCTGACCGGGCAGTAAAATCACCCGCAGACCAGTATTTTGTAAAATGTAATTCTTTCCCGTTCCAGACTGCATAATGCGCTGCCGGAAATTTTTGTGCTTCCTGAATAACCGTGTGCGGTTCAGGAAAATATCCGACGTGCAGGTACAACGGAATAGCAGCTGTGTTCAGCGTTTTCGACGGAAGACCTTTCATCAGGCTCCGCAATTCAGAGGCAAACAGAAGACTGTCGCCCTGCTTCGAATAAAATAATGGCTTGATGCCAACCCGGTCGCGGAACAAAAATAATTTCTTTTCCTGCCGGTCGTAAATTGCATAGGCAAACATGCCGTTCAGCATTTTTACCGATTCGGGCCCATACGCGGCAAATAACTCAAGTACTACTTCGGTATCGGAGTGCGTTCGAAAACCGTTGCGGCCATAGGTTTCAGAAAAGTCGCTTCTGAGTTTTTCAGCAAGTTGTCTGAAATTATACACTTCGCCATTGAAAGCAATGACAAAACGGCCACAAGCAGAAACCATGGGCTGGTGCGCAGCTTCCGACACATCAATGATTGAAAGCCGGCGATGCGCCAATGACATGGGACCTTCAATCCACAATGCACCGGCATCGGGCCCGCGATGAAACTGCACTTCGTTCATAGCCCCTGTCAGCGCGCGAAGCTGACCATCCGTAGAAAATATTCCGGCAATACCACACATGAATGCAAATATACAATAATAATGTGCTGATGTAATGATATACTAATGTGCTGATGTGATAATATGATGATGTACTAATTTAATTATGTGTAAATATGAAAATGTGACGCTTTGCGTATGTGGGAATATGAGAGATGTTATAATATGCTAATTTGAAAATGTGATGATTGAAAATTCCTGAATAAATGATTACGTTTGGATGATGAGCTATAAGCTATGAGTTAGTGGTATTGGTTATCCGCCGCCGCGAAGTGAGTGTTCTTCAACGTTTACCCCAAAAATCACTTTAGTTGGTTCCTTTGAAGCGATCAGCGTGCTTCGGCAAGCTCAGCAACCAACGCTGATCGAATAATATTAGCCTTGGGTCCCGCCCGCTGTCATCCTGAGTGTTTGGACTGTCAACTTGATAATAGCATTTGGCTTCAAACGTATCCCCGCCTGCTGCGCAGCGGGCAGGGAAGGAGGCAGCGGGACCCCAGGTACCTGTCTGCGAGCCAGGCAGGCAAAGGAACACGTGAAGCACCTTTGAGTTGAATAGTCACGCACCTGCTGACGGAAGTTCCTTCATCAGCACAGGGCAGGTGCGCATCCGCCGTGGAGGACGCGAAGCGCACGAAACAAATGAAAAGTTCCTAAAGTAGAAAGTATATAATCAAGTCTTATAACTGAGAATCAGCAAAGGCCCACCGGTCACTGCTTATGCCAGGACCTGCTAAAGCTGAAGACTGAAAGCTGAAGGCTGATTGCTGATTGCTCAGGACCAGAACACCGCCAGCCAAACACATTCGGGGTCGGTAGAGGTAAAGGCAACTTTATGCTTTTCGTATTGCTGAATGGTAAGCATATCACCGACATTCATTTCTACCTTTCGATCGTTTTCGAACTCAATCACGGCATGACCTTTCAGCAGCACGACCGTTTCGTTTTCATTCTGTTCGTACCAGCCTTCGGCGGGCGAGGTATGACCGGCCGACATAATGCGTTCGACTCTGAACCCGGGTCTTTCAACCAGCGTTTCGTAGTATTCTTTTACTTTGTCCCATCCGGCAGCGATGAAAACATTGTCGAGCTTTTCAGATTCCATTTCGATTGACTAAAGGATAATATGCAAAGGTATATAATTTGTTTTTTGGATTTTCTAAGCCGGCAAAAACCGGCAAATCGGGGTCATTTTTTTAACATTTTCGTCTGAAAGCGGCCCGTCAAAAACATTAACAGCGTCATTATGAACGATTTTCAAACTTTTTTTATCAAACATCATTGGTTAATAAAAAAATATTTTTACCTTTGCAGCCCGATTTGAAAAATGGGCTTATTTCTCTCTAAAACAATTGTAATGGACACGCTCAGTTATAAAACGATTTCAGTAAACAAGGCCACCGCAAATAAAGAGTGGGTTTTGGTTGACGCTACCGATCAGCCATTGGGCCGTCTTGCCTCCATGGTCGCATTCATGCTCAGAGGCAAACACAAAACCAGTTACACTCCACATTCCGATTGCGGAGACAATGTGATTGTAATCAATGCCACCAAGGTGAAACTCACCGGTGATAAAATGACCGATAAGGAATATGTGCGTCATACCGGATATCCGGGAGGACAACGTTTTACCAACCCGGCCGATCTGATGAAACGCAAACCTGAAGCTATTATTGAAATGGCCGTTAAAGGTATGCTTCCGAAAACAAAACTGGGTGCCGAACTGTACCGCAACCTGTATGTGTATGCTGCTGCAGAACACAAACACGAAGGTCAACAGCCCAAGATGGTGAATATTAACGAAATTAAATAACGGAAATGTCTGAAACACTGACTTTAGGTAGAAGAAAAACTGCTGTTGCCCGTCTGAGACTCACTCCCGGAACCGGTAACTTTGTTATCAACGGCAGAGATTACAAAAATTATTTCCCGCTCGAAACGCTTCAATATATTATTGACCAGCCGTTTATCATTACCGGAACCACTGGTAAATATGATATTAAGGCTTTGCTCGACGGCGGCGGATACAAAGGACAGGCTGAAGCTCTTCGCCTCGCTATTTCCCGCGCCCTGGTGGAACTGAACGAAGAATATCGCTCTGCTTTAAAAGAACAAGGTCTCATGCGCCGCGACCCACGTATGGTCGAACGTAAGAAACCAGGTCGTCCAAAAGCAAGAAAAAGATTCCAGTTCTCTAAACGATAGTTCCTCCGGAATTACAGGTTTAGTATCCAAATTGCTGAGACCGTTCATGAACGCTACTCAGCAATTGCTTTTTCAAACGAAAGGAATGTAAACAATCAACTCAATTTAAATGGCAAACGTAAATTTTGATCAACTGTTGGATGCCGGATGTCACTTCGGCCATCTTAAACGCAAATGGAATCCAAACATGGCTCCTTATATCTTTATGGAGCAAAACGGTATCCACATTATCGACCTGTATAAAACCATCGCCAAACTCGACGAAGCTGGCGCGGCTCTGAAACAGATCGCAAAATCAGGTAAAAAAATCCTCTTCGTAGGAACCAAAAAACAAGCGAAGGAAATCGTAGCCGATGCAGCCCGCAAAGCCGGTATGCCTTACGTGGTTGAACGCTGGCCCGGTGGTATGCTCACCAACTTTGCAACTATCCGCAAAGCCGTGAAAAAAATGGCCAACATCGACAAAATGCTCAACGATCCTTCTTTCACCAATATCTCAAAACGCGAGCGTCTGCAAATTACCCGCGAAAGAGCTAAACTGGAAAAGAACCTTGGTTCAATTTCTGACCTGAACAAACTGCCTTCAGCACTGTTTGTTGTTGATATCGCCAAAGAACATATCGCTGTGGCTGAAGCCGAAATTCTCGGAATCCCTACTTTCGCTATTGTTGATACCAACTCGGATCCGAAAAAAGTTGACTTCCCCATCCCGGGTAACGACGATGCCGGAAAATCAATCCACATCATTCTCAGCGAAGTAGTTGCTCATATCAACGAAGGTCTCGAAGACCGTAAAATGGTAAAAGACAACGAAGCCTCTGAAGAAGCTGAAGAAGAGTTTGACGAAAATGGCAATGTAATCGAACCGGCTACCGAAGACGAAGATGGTTCTGACAAACCAAAACGCAAACGTACCACCAGCAAACCAGTTGCTAAAGGTGGAAACCGCAAAATCAACATTGAAGTTAAAGACTAAAGATCAAAGAAATGGCAAATATTAGTGCTCAGGATGTATATAAACTCCGCGATCTGACCGGAGCTGGCGTGATGGATTGTAAAAATGCCCTCGTCGAATCAGAAGGCGATTTTGAAAAAGCCATCGAAATTCTTCGCAAAAAAGGTCAGAAACTGGCCGTTAAACGTGCCGACCGCGAAGCCAACGAAGGTTATGTGATCGCCGCTACCGACGAAGCCGGAACTTTTGGTGCAATCATCATGATGAACTGCGAAACCGATTTCGTTGCTAAAAACAATGACTTTGTTTCTGCTACCAAATCTTTCGCTGACGCTGCTGTGGCATTCAAACCCAAATCAATGGACGAACTCAACAGCCTTCAGATCGACGGTCGCAGTATTGCTGATCTCGTTACCGATCTCGTTGGTAAAATCGGTGAAAAAATTACCCTTACCCACTACGACTTTATCGAAGCTCCCTGCGTTGTGGTGTATAACCATTACAACCACCGAATCAGTACCATTGCCGGTCTGACCGAAGCTGGCGAAAAAGCAGTTGAAGCCGGTAAAGATGTTACCATGCAGATTGCTTCAATGAAACCCATCGCTGTTGATCAGGACGGCGTTTCTGCTGAAATCATTGCCAAAGAAATCGAAATCGGCAAAGAACAGGCTCGTCAGGAAGGTAAACCCGAGGAAATGCTCGAAAAAATCGCCATGGGTAAACTCAACAAATTCTATAAGGAAAGCACGCTGATTAATCAGGATTACATTAAAGACGGCAGCATGACTGTTGGTCAGTACCTGAAATCCATCAGCCCGAACCTGAATGTGACCAAATTCTTCCGTTTCGCACTGGGAGAATAATTCCATCAGGGAAAATACCGAAAAAGCCATCCACAACGGATGGCTTTTTTATTTGTATGTTTCTGCAAAACAGTCATCCGCTCCGTTGCAAAACTATTTGTATTTTTGAACCCACGACTTGTTCTGAATTGATTGCATGAAACATCTTTTCTCTCTGGGCTTTATATTATTTGCTCTCTGCTGTGCCGGACAACCCGAATACACCCGCAAACAAAAAATAAAGCTCCAGCCCGACGATCAGCATCTGTCGCTGCACTGCCGCAAAGGATGTTATGTTATTTCTTTTGATCCGGCTGATCTGGCACGCGGCTATCCCGATCATAAAAAATCAGAGCTCGAATCTTTTCTCCATCGCTCCGACACCATGCACCTCGATTCGCTGGTTGAAAAAGCGGCGCTCATTGTGCGCGACAGCACCTTCTACACCCGATTCAGCGGCATGGTCTGCAAATCATTTCTCAACGGTCATGTTGCAATTCATAATCTTACTGAAAAAGCATTTATCCCAAAAATATATGCACTCATTGATGACCGCATGAGCTGGTTGTTTATTAACTATTATTATTTCACCGACCTGCGTAAAAGCACTGTGTTTTTTCAGTTCAACGATGTTTCGTTTGGCTGCCCTGCTTTCTAGCAATGGCTTTCACAATCGTTTTAAAATCTCATCAATACAAATGCCGCCATGCTGACAGATTTGCGTATTTTTGTCATCAATTAATTTATTACGCGTATGAAACAATTTTTTCTTGTGTTGCTGCTGACATCGTTTGCTTACCTGCTGAATGCTCAGGAAAATGAAAAAAAAGCCCTTGAGGAGCTTGACGCATGGAGTAATGATTACTACGACGCGCTGGATATTTATAACGAAATAAAAGACAGCAAAGAAGAATCATCGCAGCTTTGCGATAAAGCGCGCGAAGCATATAGTCTTTTACAGTCGTCCATTCAACATTGCGATGCTGCCAGAAAACTTTATCCGGCCTTTGCAAAAGACTATGACATGTATCTCGCCGATACTTACCTGGCCATCGCCTGGTTCAATTTAAGTAAGTATACCTGTGTTCAGGATGTTTTTACCGATGAGACACTGAACACCTACATGACCAAAACTTTTGAAATCAGGCCAACACAAAACACTATTTCGATGAGCGATATGAAACTGGATTTTTATAAACCGGAAGATTTTAAAACCAGCTATTTTAATCAGGTGTATATGGGATTTTACAATGCAGGAAAGCAGAAAAACAATGACTACCGGCGCAAATATGCACTCGAATATATCAGTTTGATGAAAGAGGAATTCGGAAATGATTTTATCAATTTAATTTGTAACGACTCAACAAAAAAATTTCATTTTATCCGGATGAACAATATGCTGAT
>CAYSCE010000062.1:0-12495 GCA_964429475.1 uncultured Bacteroidaceae bacterium
GGCAATGGCAAGGGAAGTTTTGTATCCGATCTGTTTGAACCGGTTTTGTCGGGCCGGGCAGTTGCTGTTTCTGATATCCATGAAGGATTGTGGATGACCATAAATGAAGTGAAAAATGTATTGTTCGATAAACAGCGCTTTCAGGATGAATGGGGCAATGATATTGATACATTTGTAAATGAAGAAGACCGCTACACACTTAAAAACATTCTTGCATTCCGGTTGTATTATATGACCTGTTATGACAAAGACATGAAGCTGATTTCCCGATCATTCATTGGAATGATTCCGATGATTCGCGAAACAGACAGATACAATGAGTTCAAAGGCTGGCGAAGAACAATTTATTTCAGTGCAAAAACTGAGGAAGTCAAAAATATTTTGAAAAAGAAGTGTTCTTTATGTGCTGATAAAAACATGTCGTATCTGTCTTTTTTAAGTCAGATTCCGGTAGATGAACTGGCGCATGAGGCACATTATATTTCATTTGACATAGCGAATTTCTTTTCCGGAAATTTTCCATACAAGATCCCTGCAACACCTGAATTTGTGTTTCCATCAGCTATTGCGTCCAATGCAAAGTTGATTGAAAAAGAATTTGTGATTAATCATGATGATTTTATGCTCATTCCAATAATGGAGAATAACTTTTTCAAACTGAACAATGGTCTGGAGAAAATTCAAATCAAATATGAAACAGACATTTCAAACTTTCCAATGCTGTTGGGCGATCAGAAATATGGGTATGGTAAAATGAGTGATGCGACGCTGAAATCAATGTATGAAGGGAATGATGTTTTTTCAGCTGATGCTGCAGGTAGTGTTTTCAGCGAGCAAATTTCTTTGGAGGAAGCGAGTGATAAGTTAATGAATACAGATACAATGTCCATTTATAATGCATTTACCGGAGAAATAATTTCTGACACAATCTTAGTTACTGAAGCCGAAATCACCGCAGTGAAAATCCTTGAGCTTCACGATGGGAAACATGCTTATCCGGTAGCTGTTTGCCTTGGGAAAAAAAATTATAATGAATACTGGGATGTTGCCGGATATAAACCAATATTGTGGATTCCATTCAACCAGCAATTCATCAGCATTCTTGACAGATCCCAGGCCTACCTGCCCGGATATCCGCAGCAGCTCACGCTTTGGGGCTATCTGCTCAGCGGCATGTACAAAGGCAAAATTGTTTCCGAACGTCCTATCGATAATGCCGAATGGCAGCGGATGAGAGCGTTTTTGAAATAAATCAGTCGTCAGGCGACAGGCAACAGTCGTCAGCTGTGAACCATGGTGGCTGATTACTGACTGCTGATTGTTGACAGCTAATTTGTAACGATTGTAACGTCTGTAACGCCTGTAACGTTTGTAACGACAAAATCCGATCAAAAAATCTCAAATCAAAAATCGTATTTCTTAAATCACACGATCCTTCATCCTTCACACTTCCTTGCCTGCCTGACTGCCTGTTGCAGTTAAACCGGCAGACAGGTTCAGTGTTCATGATTCAAACGATCCTTCCGATCAAAAAATCTCAAATCAAAAATCGTATTTCTTAAATCAAACGGTCCACTCATCATGCACAACACCAATCAGCAGCAGTTGCCCTTTTTCAACACGAAAGACAATCCGGATCGCTTTCCAGTCCAGATTGGCATTTTCTTCGCTGCCACTGATGTAAAAACTCACAAAGCGCTGGCCTTTATACGCATCCCGGATGTTATTGGTGGTATTGCCGCCGCCCAGACATTCATCAATGCTGATAACTGAATTGGTCAGAAAATCGACATCCTGAACGAAGCGCGAAAAATATTCTTTCATGGTAAAGCTGATGGGTTCGCCCGATCCGTCGAATTGTCCCCACAGAAATTTCTGCTTCGATTTTCCTGCTTCGCTGATTTGTTCGGGTTTCAGCACAACATCTTTTTTCACATCAATAAATGCATAGGGCGAAAACCGCACGCCTTCAGGCGCACACAACTCGGCCAATGCTGAATAATTTTTTTCTTTGAAATACTGAAACACCGTTTTGGCCTGCTGTATCAGTTCGTCGTTGGTAACAATAGTGTCAGACGCTGCGGTTGCACTGTCTGCAGCCGGCTTCAGCACTACCTTTTCAGCCTTGTCCGATTTTTTACCACAAGCTGTCAGCAATACCAGAACAACAGAAATCAACAGAAAAATATTTTTCATAATGCAGAAATTGATGGCTGCAAATATAGTGAGATAAATTTGTAATGATGTTTTGTTTGCTCAGCCACGCATGGTGTCATCCTGAACTTGTTTCAGGATCTAACATGCGTGGCACATCATCCACCGCAGATACTGAAATGAATTCAGCATGACACGGTGGATGATGATTACGTATAGCTATTTGAGTTTGAAGACTAATTTTCAATTCATTTTTTATGAGTCTCCAGACTCAACCCGGCAATATTATTTCAAGAGACTTCGCCCGACAATATACACCTCCATTTTCCGCATCAAATCATAAATTCACCCGTATTACTTTTTTAATGCGTATCTTTGCAGAAATTAATTCAGGGAAACTGATTTCTTTACACTCTTGTTTCAGAGCTCATTATTCCTCACAAAAACCCTTTCATGACATTTGACGATTTCTCACTGATAGAGCCCATCAAGAGCGCTCTCGCAACCGAAGGTTACAACACTCCCACCCCCATACAATCCGAAGCTATTCCAGTCGCACTCAAAGGCCGCGACATTCTTGGCTGTGCACAAACCGGTACCGGAAAAACCGCTGCCTTTGCCATTCCGATTCTGCAATTGCTCAATCAGCAGCACCAGAGCGGAGTTGACAGAAAAACAATTAAGGTTCTGATTGTTACTCCCACCCGCGAACTGGCTATTCAGATTGGCGATAGTTTTACCGCGTATGGACGAAATCTGAATATCAAACACACCGTTATTTTCGGCGGTGTTCCGCAGAATACGCAGGTAAACGCCTTGCAACGCGGTGTTGAAATACTGATTGCGACTCCCGGTCGTTTACTCGATCTGATGAATCAGAAATATATCACGCTGAAAAACATCAACATCCTTGTGCTTGATGAAGCCGACCGTATGCTCGATATGGGCTTTATTCACGATGTGAAAAAAATTCTGGCGGCTGTTCCGCAAAAACGACAGACACTTTTTTTCTCAGCAACCATGCCGCCCGAAATTGTAAAATTGTCTTCTTCCATTTTGCATCAACCTGTCAAAATCGAGGTTACACCTCAGTCTTCGACGGTCGATATCATTGAGCAATCGGTGTATTTTGTGGCAAAGGCCGACAAGCCTTCGTTGCTGATGCATATTCTGAAAGACCAGTCGCTCGAAACAGTGCTGGTTTTCACACGCACCAAACATGGCGCCGATAAAGTTGTTCGTATTCTGAACAAAGGCAACATCAAGGCCGAAGCCATTCATGGCAATAAAACGCAGAACAACCGGCAGCGTGCACTCAATAATTTCAAAAGCAAAGCCATCCGTGTGCTGGTAGCTTCCGACATTGCAGCGCGCGGCATCGACATTGAAGAACTGTCGTGTGTTATCAATCTCGACACGCCGAATATTCCCGAAACCTACGTGCATCGCATTGGCCGCACAGGCCGCGCCGGCGCTGAAGGTATAGCCATGTCATTCTGCGATGTTGATGAAAAGCCGTATCTCAAAGACATTGAAAAACTCATCGGAAAGAAAATTCCGGTAGTGACCAATCAGCCATATCCGCTCGATCCGAATGCAAAAATTGTCCGACCGGAAAAACAAGCGAGACCGGAACGTAGTCAGCGACCCGAGCGAAAACCGCGTCCTGAGCGGAGTCCAAAACCGCAACAGGAAAAGAAATCGAAGCATGAATCCAGACCATCCGGCGAACAGCAACGCAAACAGCAGCATGGATTCCGCAGCCGGAGCGACAACCGCAATGCGCAGCGAAAAGCGAAATAAAATACGAAATACTTTCAGCAGTGATCAGTGAGCGGTGATCAGTGAACTTTTGCTATAAACACAAAAGAGCAATGTCCATCATTCATAAATTACTTCGCCATCCCTCGTTCGCCTGCCGCGGCGGACGAGAGAATGTGGAGATATGCGCCTGCGGCGATGTGGAAATGTGTGAGTATTAGCGACGTTTTAGATTGAAATCAGGCGTAAGAAAATACAATTGTGAGATGCTTCGCGCATGAAATGACATTAACGTTTACCCCAAAAATTACAATAGTTGGTTCCTTTGAAAGGGACTACGGATGTAGTCCAATAATAATAGCCCGAAGAATTCACGTTTTACGTGATGCCCTGAATGCTGAGTATGCGAAGCTCAGGGCTGCGGGAACATAGGAGACGCGAAGCACCTTTGAGTTGAATAGTCACGCGTCGTAGACGCGCAAGTTGCAAAGCAAAAACAGCAAATTGAAAAATTCAATTTTCAAATCGTCCTTCCTGAATAAAATCAAATCGCGATGTCTATCGTAACTCAAGTCCAAAATCGTAATTCAAATCGCAAATCTAAAATCTCAAATCGGTTATCTTAAATCATCATTCTCTATCAATCCCTTTCAGCCACCGATAGCTCAGCACGCCCATAATTAAAAAGAAAAGCATCAGCAAACCATAGGCTGGAAGCCAGTTTTCGGAGCCAGTTACCGCAGTGTATTCCGACATGCCGCCAATACCCGCAATCAGCGTCATAGGCATAAAAACGGTGGTGATAAAAGTCAGTCTCCGGATGGTTTTATTGGTATTGTCGGCAGCCAGTGCCATTTGATTGTTGGCCATGGCCAGATGCAGTTCCACCAGGTTTTTCACCGTTTCGCGGCACGACTCCGTCAACTCATATAAGCGCACGACATGATCGTACACATCGCGGAACAGATACGAGGCTTTATGGCTGATGAAATCATGATCTTCGCGAATAATGCGGTACAGAATCTCGCGCTCGTGAAACAAACTTTTCCGCAACAACTGAAAGGCATATCGTAAACGCTGAATCTGTGCGAAATCGAGTGTTGAAGTACCCGCCAGAACTCCGTCTTCAATCGCATCGGTTTCGTCTTCGAGAATTTCCAGCGACTTCATTTTCTCATCAATAATTTTATCGAGAATCGTATGCATGAGCCACGACGGGCCTGTGCGCCAATGTCCGTTCGTGCTGTTCAGCATTTTTTCCGTTAATCCGCAAATCGCGTCGTTGAGCCGTTTTGAGCGTGTAACGGTCATAATAAATTTTTCTCCGATAAAAATATTGACTTCTTCCGATTGAATTTTTTGTTGTTCGTACGAAAATGTGTTGAAAATCAAATGGGTGTTTTTTGCAAAAGATTCCATTTTCGGAATCTGATCATCATCCATGCAGTCTTCGATGGCGAGCGGATGCAGACCGTATTCTTCGGGTAGCTTTCTGAGATCTTCTTCGGTTGGTTGAAAGAAATGATGCCAGAAATACAAGCTATCCTGCTCCGAACCTGCGATGGATTGAAGCATTCCGGCATTCCCGCCGGTGGTCACATGCATGATGAAAGAAGCACTCATGTCGGAAAAATTTATTAAAGATAAAAATTCTGTGGAAATTGAATGTAGTGTTTCTATTTTGCTGTTCACTGTGTTATAATCCAAAAGGTTTATTTCATGGTCCACGGATTACACGGAATACACGGAAAGACTTTTCCCTCAGCAATTTCTAACTCGATTTCGCTGTTGGCAACAATCATTACTGCGTAATAATCATTGACCGGGTTTGTGTGCGTATTTATCCGTGGAAATGACTTCAGTCGCAGGCTGAAGCTATTTCATCCGTATAAAATCCTAAGATTAACTGAGGGTTTTATGCCTGCCCGACTGCCTGTTGCAGTTAAACTTGCAGGCGGGTCAGTGTAATCCGAGAAATCCGTGGACAGAAAACGACTACTCTGAATCGGACTTTATCGCAGATAAAGGCTGATTCGCATTTGTCCGCCCATCACGTCACGCAAGTGACTGATGCCGGCGGGTTCGTGTGAATTCGCTTAAATCATGCGAATGGGAATTCGTGGAATTAGTGTAATTCGTGGATAGAAAAAGTGGAGATGCCGCTAAGGCCTTCGATAAGATCGCGGTTGTGCCTAACAAGCTGAATCGGCCGCGGGACCGGGAATTGGTTCGCCATTAATTATTTTGTGCCTTCGTGCCTTTGTGGCATCACCCATAAACGATCTTATTCGGTTTTCCAAATTCATTTCCAAAACAATTCCTATATTTATCCGTTATTTCAATTTAAACTTACCGGATTGTGTATAGAATAATAGCCTTTCTTTTGTTATTACCGTTTGCAATGATAGCTACAGCGCAGCAGGAGCGCGTTGTAACGCTCGATGAAGCCATGCACCGCAAAGTGCCGTATTTCCGCTCGTTGGATGCGAAGAAATTGTCTATGCGACTGACCAAAGGATTGCAAAGCGACAGCGAGAAAGTTGTAGTGCTGCACCATTGGATTACACATCATATTAAATACGACGTAAAAAAATTCGAAAACTTTGATGCAGAGCGGATTCCGGTGAAAAGAATTCTCCGCAGCCGCAAAGCCATCTGTACCGGCTATGCCGATTTATTCACAGCCCTTGCACAGAGTTGCGGAGTGATGTCGGCCAATGTCAGCGGCTATTCGCGTAATGTCTATACCGACCTGAACGACAAATTCTATCTTGGCGATCATGCATGGAATGCGGTAAATATCAGTGGACGCTGGTATCTGCTCGATGCCACCTGGGATGCCGGTTATATTGAATTTATAAAACGAAGTACCTTTGGACATGTGGTGCATTTCATCAGCTTTGGATTGCTTGACCATAAGCGCGATAAATTGCATTTTGTGCGTGCGCCCAACACTATATGGTTTTTACGGGATGGTACATTTTTCAAAACAGACCATATTGCTGAAGATCCGCTCTGGTTGCTGCTTCCAAAGCCATATGAGATTGAGCAGTTTGAACAGGATAGCTCATATTATCTGCGCAAATGGACATCGGGCGACGATGTTTCTCAACCATCCGAAGAGTCAATGCGTTTATCGGCCATGCAGACCGAAAAACGCGAAGAGATTATTAAAAAAGGATTTCGCGTGTATGATTTTAATCCTAAAAACAAATTTTATATCGGGAACAGTTATGCGCTGATGGCCGAAGACATATATAACCGCATCGTGCTGAAACCGGCCGATACTCTGCTGGTACTGCAGCAATGCGATTCGGCGATGGCAAAACTCGATTCAGCCGGTTATTTTTATTTGAAATGCATTGAAGATCTGAAGACACAAAAGTCCGAACTCGACAGCAACAACCGTTTTAAGTTGCACAATGTACAACGCGAAAACCGGTATCTGGTCAACACCACGCATCAGTCGCTGCAGTTTCTGAAATCGGGAAAAAACATTGCGTCGACCGACAGCAAACAGATTAGAACAACGATACGCCGCAACCAGAGCCAGCTGCGAAATATGCTGAATAGTGAAAGGTATGAAAAAGCAAAGGTGCCTGATTCAACTTCTGTTGCTGATTCTACTAATGCTGAACTCAATTTGATGCTGTATCACGATTCCCTTCAAATGCTGAATGATTCAATCCGGATACGATTTAATGAAACGGGTGTTCTGCTTGATTCCATTCTGAACAGGCTGAAGCGCCACGAAATCCGCTCGCAATACAATCGCACAGAGGCTATTTCATTTTATCTGATGCGTATGGAAATGGAGGACGATCTTGATTATTTGTTGCGGACAGCCAAGGATGCATTTATGATTCAGAAGAGGATGGACGACACATTGATCCGCAACAGCGAAAAGCGGTTTATCATGAAGTCGTTCAATGCTGAGTTGCGCGTCATGCGGCGCCAGATGAGTACGGCATATCGCTTTCACCGCAAAATTGCTTCTGAATGTGTGCAGCTGAAACGTTCGTGTGCCGGGTCAAATGAAAGTGGTCGCTACTATAATGAAAATCTGGCTGCGTTCGAAAAAAGTATTCTGGAGAGGAACGAAAAACTGAAAGATTTCCGGAAAAGACTGAAACCTATCGTGCGTGCTTGTCAGGAACAGCTGCTTGAAGTCCGCAATGAGGAAAAAATGTATCGGCACGAGCTGAGGCGGGAAAGCATTAATGCACGCATTCGAAGCAATTATATCAATAAGCACAACCGGCAGCAGACCCGCGCTACCATGCGCAACAACTCAGAATCAATGCGGCTGTACAAGCGGTGCCAGTCGATTAAAAACAAACTGATTGTGCAGTAGTTTTCTCTGCTGTTGGGCGTGGCCTTTTTTACACAACGGCAAAAACAACATTCCATCGTCTGGAAGCGACGAAGGAGCTGCAAGACATGGAACCGTTGTTTTTGCTTGTTGTTCCGACGGTTCCATGTCCTGGCCAGGCAATACTTACCAGTCGCGGATTTGCAATACGTGACAGGTAACCCAACGCACGGTTTGCAAATCCGCGCGGTGGTAGTCTTCCATGTCCTTCATTTCATTCCAGACTATGGAAGGTCGGTATGCTGATACAGTTTGTTGTTATTGTTGCTCACTCCTTTTTCAACACATACTCAACCGGCACCACTTTATACTTTCCATTTGGGCCATACACCTCTGCTGCACATATAATCAGCCGGTCACCGGTCTGGCATTGCGACAGAAATGTGATCAGATTTTCTGATAGTTTATACCCGGTGTTTTTTTCTGAAAAAATGCTTGTATCATTCCGGAGGATTATGGTTTGAAAGCTGTTTATATTGTATCGGAGATCAAAGTCAAAACCGCGAAGCGAAGCCACTACATATGGCGATGCCTGAATTTGATGAATGCTGATGGTATCTTTATCATAAGCACCTGATAAAGCAAGCGTAGGAGCAGGCAGCGGTTTCGTCCGGAATTTCATTGATCCGATCATAATAGTGTCGGACTTGTTCTTCTGACGAACGGTAATCTGAGCAGAACCTGCCATTGTTGGGCGGAAGATATAATGGCAATTGCCTGCCGGAGCAATAGTACCATTGTCAGTAGTAACAATCAGACTGTCGCAACCGGCATTGGCCACAACCACCGAAAACGGATTATCAACTCCGATATAAACGCAATTGCTTTTATCATTCGAAATGGCAACCTGTTGCCCCATGGCTGCCGGCGCACAAAACAGCATCCATACGCCAGCAATGAAAGCCCATAAATGATTTGTAAGACTGTGTTTCATGGTGGTTGGATAATGATTGTTGTCTGAATTTTTGAAATCTGATTTTTTCATTTTTCGACAGTTTAAAATTAATCATTCTTTTCTTTCGAAAAGTCTACTTAATACCTGTCTGAATTTTGGGGAGACTTACACATACGCATACCTGTTAAAACTCTGACTAAAATCTGGTGATTGAATATAGTTGTCCGGACTTAAAAATCTACCTGTTGCTGGTTCATAAATCCTTCCGTTCGCATTTATCAACCCAAAAGCATCTAAATGTTCATGCCCCGTATAACCGCGGTCAGTAATGAATGATGTCCGTGTTTCTGTCTGCGACCAGTCAGAAGGATTTCTGCGGTTCCCCCACGCATCATAACTGTAATATTCCACCGCAGGCATTACGTTCGATACAGCCGGGACAACAGCATCAATGCTGCCGAGATGATCGGTAAGCACATAATAAATTTGAGAAGCACCATTGACTGTTTTTCTCATGGCAACGAGTCCGTCTGGAGAGCTAATATATAAAATCTTTGTCACATCGCTGGTGGTTTCATCAACCGTTTCTTCAAAATTACCGAAAGCAAAATATTTTGAAACGATGTTGCTGTTTTCGGAATAAACGGTTTTGCGGCGCTGGTCGTCGGGGCCGTAGGTGAATTCAATTTTTCTAATTTCGATATCATTTATTTCATCAGAAATTTTCTTTGTGCGTCCCGAAGAAAAATAATCAATATGGTGTTCACATGGCAAATAGGTTCCTGTCGGAACGATTTGTTGCAAAGCATGAGGTCTGCCTGTTGGATCATAAGACATGGTACCAATGTCTGATTTTGCAGTCATATTGCCAAGCGGATCATAGTTCATTGCTAGCGTGACGACACTTTGCTGAGCAGATGGATCATCTTTCCAAACAGTTTTGAGGCGATTCAAATATAATTTAAGCACAAATATATTTCATGGATAAGAAAGACTAAAATCTCTATCCATTAAATCATCTAAAGAAAAATCATCTCTTCGTAAGACTTTGTACTGTTCCTTGATAGTGTCCCATGGATAATAATTGATAGTATCCAAACTAAAATAGAATACTGATAAAATTCCATTTGGTGCCTCAGAATATACTCCTTCCCAATCCACTCTCCCAGAAAAATATGTTGTTGAACTTGATGGAAGAATTTCCCTTAATAGGCTAGAGTCATTTGTTATAGAGGTGTCCGGGTAGTAAGGTTGAGATAGTGTCAAGTAAACAAAAATTGCCTTAGATGACCTGTTTTTTATTAACAAGGGTGAGTGAGGCTTATCATCTCTACATGATAAAAAAGTCATCAACACAAAAACCATTGTAAAAAGTAAAACTCTCATATTATTAATATTAGTCCCTAAAATCAAATTTCTCTTGATACACATTAAAAGGTTTCCATGTTTGTCAAGTTAAGATTGATTACATACTTTGCATGGTATTTATTCAATTCTTCATAAATCCAATCATTATTAGAAAATACGATAGTATCATTGTTGAAAATCGCAACAAAATATTTAATAGCTAACGATTCTCTATCATCTTCTACACCTACAGTGCCCATTACATATGAATCGGAAAAGATCAATATGCTTTCATCCATTCTTATAAATTGTGTAGTTGTATCGCTACTTACAGTCTTATATCTTATATAGACTGAATCTTGATAGTTGTTTGTAATATAATAGTCTTTCAAATGTTCCTTATCACAAGAAACAAAAAACAAAAAAATCGATATTAATGTCATCTTTAGAAAAACAACATTTTGACTATTAATCTCAACTCGTGATTTCATGCTTGAAGTTTTTTAATTCAAAGGGTAATTATTCAAAAAGGGTGTCCAGTCCACATCATAATAATTCTCGAAATATTCTGAAGCAAAGCAATTTGCTCGTATTTCAGTCCAACTAGCTCCTGTAGCACTAGGGATGCCAATTCCGAATAAATAAAATGGGCCAAAACGTCTACTGTCAAATGTATGCCCATACTCGTGCATGAACATAGGTTCTTGAAGAATAGAATAGCTATCTCCACGCAACCAAATATTTAAATTATTTCCCAATGATACTCCCTGCCTATGTTTCGTATTAAAACCAATGGAATAAGTTGCGCCACCTAAATATTCAACTGCATCTACACCCCCATAGGTGTTTCTAATTTGGGTATAATTGTAGCCAATGGAGGTTTGCAGTCCCTCCCATGTATATCTGCTTATTCCTTGCCAAATACCACCAAAGAAAGAACGATTTTCATCAAGGTAATATCTACCCATGAAGATTTTTGCAGAATTTTCAGGGCTTCCAAGAATGCCAGTGATTGTGGTAATTGCTGACACGGCTTTGCTTCCCATAATTGACCATCCGACATTTTGCGCCAATCCATGAGATGCAAATCCCAATCCCTCTATTATTGAACCTCTACCAATAATGCTAGTGCCATTTAATGAAGCTAATCCAAACGACCAGGTTGCTCCTAACACAGCTCCTGCTATAGCCCCTTGACTAAAATATTTTAATCCATCACCAAAATTATTGACATCTCCTCTTAATGCATGTACAGTAAGATTTCCTGTGCCAAATATTGTCGCCCCAACAATCACCGGTACAAACCACGCCATCTCTCCATCCGGATCAGTAAACATCAATGGATTATTAAATCCATACGCATACCGGTTAAAACTCTGACTGAAATCGGGTGACTGCACAAAATCATCCGGGCTGAGAAAGCGCCCCGTTGCCGGTTCATAAATCCTTCCATTGGCATTGATCAATCCAAATGCATTGAGCATTTCGTGGCCGGTGTAGCCTCGATCTGTAATAAATGATGTCCGGGTGTCTGTCTGCGACCAGTCGGAAGGATTTCTGCGGTTACCCCAGGCATCAAAACTGTAATATTCCACCGCAGGCAGAGTCCCTGAGACAGCTGAAACAACAGCATCAATGCTGCCGAGGTGGTCGGTGAGCACATAGTACATATTTGTTGTTCCGTTTACTGTTTTTCGCATGGCTACGAGTCCGTCGGGAGAGCTAATGTACAAAATCTTTGTCACATCACCGGTGGTTTCATCAACCGTTTCTTCAAAATTACCGAAAGCAAAATATTTTGAAACGATGTTGCTGTTTTCGGAATAAACGGTTTTGCGGCGCTGGTCGTCGGGGCCGTAGGTGAATTCAATTTTTCTAATTTCGATATCATTTATTTCATCAGAAATTTTCTTTGTGCGTCTGTTAGAGGCCTTTCCCGGCATCCTTTTTCATGAATCATGTTGAC
>CAYSCE010000063.1:0-12467 GCA_964429475.1 uncultured Bacteroidaceae bacterium
ATTACCGAAGCCATCGCATTTGAAAAGAATAAACTCAAAACAGCTTCGGCAACCGATTCGGTGGAAATTTACCTGAACCTGTACGATTATTATCATATGCTTGGTAATGCCGAAACTGGTCTCGAAATGGCCCGTTACGGCTACGATATACTACAGCCTTTGCTCGATGCACCAAAAGTAAATCCAGCAGCGTTACGGCAGGCAGGTTATTTTGCGGCACAGATCAACGGCAATCTCAGTCAGGCTTTCCCCTACTTCGACAAAGCACTGAAAGCCAATCCTTCCGATTCAGCTTCGCTGCAAATGATGATTACCATTTTTTATCAGTACGGACTTTTCAATGAGGCCGATTCAATGATAAACATTGCCATACAACGCTTCCCCGATGAAGTGGCTCCATACCTGCTGAAAATGCAGATCGAAAGTATGCGCCTGCTGATGAAAGCCTCAACCGACTCAACCATTCTGAAAAATAAAAGTCTGCGCGATGTTGTAGATTTCAGTTTTATCGATTCGCTGCGCGCCAATAAAGCTTCCGAAAAACATGTGCTGCTCAGCTATCTGCTCGAAGAATTTTTACTCATAACAAAATACAACACCAACATCAGTGGCGACGCTGTTACAGAGCTGCACCGCGACGATGCAATCGCATTGACCGAAATGCGAAAAGTTTTCAACCGCATTCACAACAAAAATAAGGATATTCCAGATTACACCACTTCGAAAGCACTGGCCTGGAGCTATGCCGTAGAAAATAACACCACAAAAGCGCTGCAATATTTAAATACTGCCATGCACGAAGCAAAAAATCTGGGCGGCCATTATCTCGATGCGCGCGATAATCTGTACAATACCATGCTGGCTATGCAATACATCAGCGGCAATACGCAAAAAGCGCTCGAAACAACTCAAAAGCTCATTGCCGCAAGCGATTCGCTGGGGTACAATGCCGGCAATTACCTGATGCAGGCGGTGTTCCAACTGAAGCTGAACCTGTACGATCAGTCGCTGCAAAGCTGTGCCATGGCCGAAAAATACCGGGGCGACAAAACCACCATCAACCGCATAAATGCAATGAATTTTTTTTTCCAGAATAAAAAAACCGAAGCTTTTGCTGAAATGGATGCATCGCTCAAAACCAATGACAAAGAGGCTTCCAACTATGCGGTTTATGGAATTTTACATCTGATCAGTAACAATCCTTCCGAAGCAATACGCTACCTCGAGGCAGCCTGGTATGCTTCGCCAAACGACCCGACATTATTCTTGCTGCTCGACGGCTTTTTTGCAAAAAAATGAAATCAGTACTGAATAAAGTAATTCTGTTTTTAGCGTTCTTATTGGCTGCAAGCAGCATGCACGCTCAGAAAACGGTGGATACGCTATTCTTTCGCAGCACACCCGTTCTGATTGAAGAATTTGTATTTGTAACCGACACTCTGCGTGTGGCCTGGTATCCGGATACCTTGAAATGTTTTTCTGAACAGCGCGGAATACATGTTTCTTGTAAACGCGACTCTGCTGCATGGATTTTTCCGGATCATTTCAACTTCAATCTGACGGCTGACAGTATCAACAAAGTACTGGATGCCTTTCAGAATGGAAAATACAGCAACGCCAGCGTTTTTCAATATTCCACAACAGCACAACCGGTGACTTTTACGCCGGAAGACCTGATCAGCCCCTTACCCCAAATTGAAGATGAGCGGATTGCAAAGTACTATTACACAGCCAGAGTTCAGTATCTGACCGATCAGCTGCAGGCACATCCCGACTCATGCAATTTATACATACTGCGGGCTGAAGGAATTAACAGTGTGACTATTGCATGGATGGACATCGAAAATCAGTATTCAGCCGATCTGTTGTCGGCCATTCATTGCAACCCACACGATATCCGACCGGTTCTGCTACGTGCAGAACAACTTGTTGAATTTGCCAGATTCATGGGAGCTGCAATTCAGTCGACCCAGTGTGTGAATCATTCAATCATTGACCATACTTATTTAGATCAGGCCATTGACTTGCTTGAAAAGTCTCTGGCAGTCAATCCGGATAGTACTGAATTAATACATGAATTAAACAAATGTTATTCCCTGCAAAAAGGTGATTTTTAACGACAAGATAAAATTTCACTTATTGCATTAAAAAAAATTCCAAATTCGCTATACTTTTCATAAAACTTAGCGTCTAAAGAAAAACGCACCAATATGAAAGAAAGTATAATGGACAATAAGAGTATTGCTGAAAAGCTGTTTGAACTTGAGAAAGCATATGCTTCGCATCAGATTTCCGATATTGATTACAATATGTGGAAAAAAGTGTATTCCGAAACATCTCCCGCCGGATCGAACGGAAAGAATTCGAGAGGCGGAAAAAACACTTCCCGCAGAAAAAGATAATCGACTCTTTTAGTCAACGCTCAATTGTAATTTGTTTTTGCTTTCCGGCTTTCCGGGCACAGCAGACCGGGTATTGATTGAATATTTATTTTCACCTGGTGAGAAAAAAGTTTTGTATCATTGTGGTATGAAACGGCGAAATATTGTACCTGTATTTTTCATATTTCCAGTGATCAGTCTGTTCTGTATCAGCTGTGGAACAACTTATCAATCGTATGTTGATGTTTCCGGGTATGATTTTACAAAACCGGATAAAATACTTGTGCTGCCCGATACTTTGCGCGAAATATCGGGTCTGACTTATCTGGGCAATCATACCATTGCCTGTGTGCAGGATGAGAATGGAATTGTTTTTTTGTACGATATTGAAAAAAATGAAATCCAACGGCAGTTTGATTTTCATGGTAACGGCGATTACGAGGGAATGGCTCATATCGGCGACACATTATATGTATTGCAAAGCGACGGGGTCTTGTTTCGGATTGCAGATTTTTCATCCGGAAGATGTGCGGCGATCTCCTACCCGACAAATATTCCTTCGGGAAACAACGAAGGTCTTTGCTATGATGCGGCCAACCACCAGTTACTCATAGCCTGCAAAGGCAAACTGGGAAAAGGTGTTGAATTCAAAGATAAACGTGCCGTTTTTGCTTTCGATATTGTAAAGCATGAGTTATCGTCAGAACCAGTGATTCAGTTCGACCTTCAGGAAATAAAACAGTTTTGTACCGATCATCGCATTGAATTGCCGGTACGAAGCAAAAAAAACGGAACCATAGAGGAACCTGTTTTAAAATTCCGACCATCGGCCATTGCCATTCATCCAGTAAGCGGGAATCTGTTTGTACTTTCAGCCGTCGATCATATGCTCTTTATTTTCAGCCGCGACGGAAAAATTGAACATGCAGAACTGCTCGATCCGGCTCTGTTCAATAAAGCTGAAGGAATTTCTTTTATGAATAATGCCGGCCTCCTGATCTCAAACGAAGGCCAGGAAGGCAAACCAACATTGCTGTTGTTTTCTTTTAAAAAATAAAGCATTAGCGATTTTCAACAATCAACCTGTATAATGTTGATGATATAAATCACGTAAATCCATCATACATGGAGCAGTATTTTACCGAACTTTGTATTTGTAAAAAACAACAATCATGGAAGTAACATTCGACGGCGGAAAAGTCATTACCGCACACATCAACGGACATGAAATCCGCACTGACCAACCGGTAGCGGCAGGTGGACAAAACAGCGCACCTACTCCTTTCGAGCTTTTTCTGGCTTCGCTGGGAACCTGCGCCGGTATTTATGTAAAATCGTTCTGCGACCAGCGCGGATTGAATGCCGAAGGAATCAAAATTATTCAGGATGCTGAATACAACATGCAAACCGGGCTACCGGAAAATATTACCATCGATATTCAGGTGCCGGCAGACTTTCCCGAACAATATATTCCTGCATTGGTGCATGTAGCCGATTTGTGCAAAGTGAAAAAAACCATAACAGCTCAGCCTGAAATGCACGTCATAACTTCAAAAATTTAATGCGTTGAGACACGTTGATCCGTCAAAGCTTTCGCCGGGAGAATGCGCCGGTATACAGATTTACGGGCCTTCGCACTGTGCAGCAATCAACTGTCGCTGGCAGGGCTTGTCGGCCTGTCAGGGTATGGAGATCATTAAAACCGGCAAAAATGCCAAAGGCTGGACCATTAGTCCCGATGGACTGGCTGAACATGAAACAACAACAAACAAAAACAAGAAATAATGAAAATCGCAGCTCCTGTTACAGACAATAATCAGATTGATGGCCATTTTGGTCATGCCGGAAATTTCAGAATTTATACCATTGGTGAAGACCGGAAAATCATTGAAACCATGGATGTACAATCGACAGGCTGTGCCTGCAAGTCAAGCATTGCCGGCGTGCTGGGCGTTCACGGTGTGAAAACCATGCTGGTGGGCGGCATCGGCGACGGCGCTGTGTATGCACTCGGAAATGTCGGCATTCAGGTCATCCGCGGCTGTTCGGGCAATGCCGAAGATTCTGTGAAAAAATATCTGGATGGCACCCTGACCGATTGCGGCGACAATTGCCACGAACACAGCCAACACCATGGCGAGTGCCACCACGGTTGATGAATTTCTGTTTTAATTTCTTTTGTCCACTGATTTCACTGACCCGCCTGCAGTGGGCAGGTTCAAAAACCCTCAGCAGGTTGCTGGATTTAAACGGATGAAATGTCTTATAGTCATCGACTGAAGCCATTTCCACGGTTATTTTAGTGAATTTACCACGTCAATAAATATTGCGCAGCAATAATTATTGACATCCGTGTGTTCCTGATGGTGCTGCTGAGGAAAAAAATCCGTGTAATCCGTGTAATCCGTGGACCATGTATTCTGAATTCAAGTGTGACAAAGCCAGACTCAGCTTTTACACCCATTTTTTTACTATCCAAAATATTTAATACATAAAAATCCATGATGCCTTGATGAATTATTTTCCTCGTTTTCAAAAGAAAACGTATCTTTGATACTATCAAATGATAGTATTGTATGAAGTCATTTCAGATACCCGCCTTTGCCATTACCGCCCGCACACTCGAATTGGTTGCATCGTTGTCGGAAAAGACCGGCGCTGTAAATACACTGTTTTTAAACAAATTGCCCGAACATCTGCAGCAAAAACAGATGCTGGCCGCTGTGTATTCAACGCTGAAACTCGAAGGGCTGAACCTGAAAGATCAGGATGTTGCGTCGTATTCCGAAAACAATAATAACGCAGCACAGGCCAATACCACAGACGAAATCGGCAACACGCTGGCCGCCTATCAGATGCTCGCACAATGGCATCCGTTCAGCATGGCTTCGTTTGCATCGGCGCACCAGATGCTGATGCAGGGACTCACCGATGCACCGGGCGAATTCCGCACTGATCAGGTTGAACTAAAGCTTTACCGCAAAAAAATCAGTGTGGCCCCCGATGCCAAAATGGTGCTGCCACTCATGGATAATTTGTTTTCGTATGTCAAAACCAGTCGCGATCTGCTGCTGATACGCAGTTGCGTGTTTTATTACGAAATGACTTTTATTCATCCATTCAAGGCTGGTAATGGCCGTATGGCGCGCCTGTGGCTGAAAGTACTGCTGAATGAATACAATCCGCTGTATAAATTTCTGCCGGTAGAATCGCTGATGCTGGCGCGCGAACATCAGTTGCTCGATATTCTTTCGCGCTGCCGCAAAAGCGGTAAGTCGTCGCTGTTTATTGAATTTATGCTCAGCATCATCGATGAAGGCCTGCAGCAGATGCTGTTGTCAAAACCTCCGGTCATTTCGGCCGAAGACCGCATGGATGCTTTTCGTCAGAGCTTTGTGCAGGACATGTTTACCCGCAAGGAATACCTCCAGTTTTTTAAAAACATTTCCACCGCCACCGCCAGCCGCGATCTGCAAACAGCCACCGACCAGGGCATCATTCACAAAACCGGTGATAAAAACCAAACGGTGTATCGGTTCAGAACTAAATAAATATGAAAAATACTGTAGTTGTTTTATGCATTTCGATATTGGTGCTTTGTGCTTGCACCAATGAAAACAAACAATCGGACAAAACTTTTGACGATTTCTCATTACATGAGGATATTGAAAAAGCTGATTCGTTTTGTACCATTCCGTACAACGGCCTGAAAAATATTTCAATCACGAAGGATTCAGTTTTGATCATTGAAAAGTCGGATCAGATTTTCAAAATAAAACTTATCAATAATAATTATGGCGTAGTTGAGGATTTTGTAAACTTTTTTTATGAAACCAAAGGAAAATTCAAAACGATTCATATGGAAAAGGCTGATTATTCAGGCGATGGGAAACCGGATCTGTTTCTGGAAAATTTCATTATTGGTGAAGACAAAATCAAAATAAAAAGAATAATCAGCAACCAGTCAAAAGATGTGATTTGGAAAGATTCAATACTCATCAACGATGAGCCTCTGTTCTATTTTTGCAACGACAGCATCGGCACGCTGACTTATCCATACTCGATGTTTTTTACAGCGTGGTTTGTGAGTTATTATTCTACCGATCACAATGATTTAAAAATCAAGAACTGTGACTTTTTTGTTCCTCAGGGTCTTCACCGAGAAAGATTAAAAAGACTTAATTATTCGGATCACGACATACTATTGAAGATGAAGGAATTTGAATACTATTGCCAAACATACAATGGTTATTTACTGATTTCCCTGGGATATATTGACAATGATTTATATTTCTTTTTCCCCGATAGTAATCGGTTTATTTTATACTATGCTCCCTGATAAAATCTTGTGGATACTAATTCAAAAACACTTATAAATCAATAACCATTCACAGCTCACCGATCACTGATCACCGATCACTGCTGGAGAAAAGGCATTTTATCAACAATAGGCTACTTCACAACGATTTCATCCACAAACACCCACGACTTCAAACCCGCATACGCATGCCAGGCAGGGAGCGCTTTTGTGGCAGTGATGGTGAATTTTATAAATCGTGTTTTTTTGCCTGTTTCATCAAAGACAAATGCTTTCATCATCGGCTCGGTTTGCAGATTGTCCGATGAATACAGCGTTACAGGCTCATTGTACTTTTTGCCGTCTTTTGACAACTGGCACGAAACGCTCACCGGATGAGTGATCCATGACTTCGGATATTGCAAAGTGCTGATTTCGGCCGATTGTATTTTCTTCACTGCACCCAGATCCAGCACAATTTCAACATCGCAGGCTTCCCAGCCCAGCCAGTTGATTTTATAATCTTCGGTGCCATGAACTCCGTTGGTCAGCGTGCCGGGACCTGCAGCCTTGTAACGCTCATCGGCTGCCGGATTACATACAACTGTTTTCTGAAAAGCCAGATTGCCTTCGGTACTGACATGAATAAAACGGATTGTGTTTTCGTACCAGATGTTGAATGTGAGCCCGTTTTCATTGAAATCAGTCACATTATTCTGCGTACAGATCTGTCTGAATTTTTCGAGCATTTTGCTCATGCGATCACGCAGAACCCAGTCGCCGTCAACTTTATCGTACCACCCGCGCGGACCGAATAAATCGGTTTTGGCAATTTCCATTTCCGAAAACATTATTGGTAACCGTGCAATCTGTACCCGTGCAAGCAGCGCTGTGTCCTCACTTACAAGACTTTCGGCCATGTCGAAAAAAGAATGGTATGTGGCCAGATTTTCGACCGAAAGATACGTGTTGGCCGCCTGTACCGGGTTGCCATAAATGTCGAGGAACTGATTGTAGCGCTGACATTCGGCATGAAGTAAATCGAAATATTTCCGGATCCATGGCGCAGCAGGACCATAATAATGCTGCATAAAATCGTTGATAACAGCTTCGGCATCCGCTTTCGGATTCCACATAAGTTTGCTCATCAGATACGATTTGAGCTCGGAAAACTCTACGCCATGTTTGGCATTGCATTGCTGGAAATTGGCTATGACATTGTTCTGCGTGAAATACTGCAGATTCGGCTGCAATGTATGAAACAACGGAAACGGCGTCAGATAATTTGAAAACTGAACTTCGTAATCCCACATCATGATGTTTTTACTGATTCTACCCCACCCTTCCATATCCTCGCGGAACGAGGCTGCACCCGGATCTTCAGCAATCGGTCGGGTACGGTTTAGTTCAATCGAGCACAACGTAATCATGACATTGCTGTCGGGTTTTGTGATCAGTGGCGGCTTACGGGTGTACTGATAGGCTAATGTGGTTATGGTTTTATCCGGAAATTCTTTGGCCACCGCATTCACAAAACGCAGCATCAATCCGGCCGGAGAGCCTTCCTGAAGATCGACAGCCTTGCATTTTTCGCATTGACAATATTCGTAATTATCGTTCTGACTCACCGACCAGTATTGAATATCGGGATGTGCTTCCATTTCTTCACGGAGCTTTTCAATGGTGATTTCCAGTACGTCCGGATTAGTCAGACACAGCTGTCCATGAGGTACACGCTTGCCATTCACCAACGCAAAAAATTCCGGATGTTCAGCAAAATATTTTTCAGGGGGTACCAGTTTATTGAACGTATGTACGTAGTATCCATGCCAATCATCTTCGCGCCAGCGGTCCTCAATGGTATTCAGTTTTCTGAAATATTTATAGCTTGTATCAGATGCAAACGGACCATTCACAATACGGATGGTGGCCGGGGGAATCTGAATATCGTTGATCGGATTCAATGAAATGACTTTCATAACCGGTACGTATTCGGCATCGGGAGCCAGCATGCGTACACCCAGATAATCTTCGAGAAAACCGGTCACCCCATAAATAACGCCCATGCCACTGCCACCGGTGATATAAATATTTTTATCTGAGGTTTGAATACAATAACCGTCTTCTTTCAGAAGTTCGGCCGGTTCGGAACAAAAACCCCGAGGAAAGGCACTGATAACAATGGCCGGATTCTTCGCGCGCGGATCGTTATCCATGTACAGAGGCAATTTTACGCCACTGATTTTTTCAAGGTACTCCTGCATGAGAAACGCAGCAGTCATCTCATTTTCACCGGCTTTTACACTTACAATGATTGAATAATCGCTTTTCCCGTTGTCAACAAGTGTAAGTCTCGTCTCTGCATACGTCTGTTTTACAAGAAAAAGTGCAATTACTGAATAAATAATGTAGAGGGGGGCTTTCATTTTTCAAAGAAAAAGATAAATGCCCGATAAACATGTAAGATTGACCCTTTTGTTGTTATGAAGTTTTGAACCACAAATGAACAACTTATCAACAGGATTTCAACAACTTTTCAACCGATTATCAGGTAGGTGTTTTCTTATTTAAACTGTAAATATCTCATAATATGATATTTGAAATAATGTAATAATATTAATTGTTGAAATCCCGAAACACTACAAACCCATTTGAATTCACATCAAAGTAATTGATGTACCCCACCTGAGAAGTGGCTTTTTAATGAATTCACATGTTACCAAAGACCATCAATTCGTAAAATATCCGGTCACATCAAATATATGAGTAGCCTGAGCCAGCCCAAGAATAAAACCAAACAGCCCTGTCAGAATGCCAAAAAAATCAATGACATTTTTCTTTTTCGACTCCGGAATGAAGCAAAGTACCAGTGCTACTGCCGCTAATATCATGGTTATCACGCCAAGTGTCACCTGTGTGTTGTGGGTGTCGTCACATACTTTTGCAGCAAATGTTTTACATTCGTTGGCATGAAATGCTTCTACATACACAAACTGATTATACAAACCAGTTGCAACACTTATCAACGACAGAATAAATCCGAATAACGAAAGCTTGTTCACGATATTTTTTTTGAATTGTCATTTACGACTTCACCAATACTAAATCATTGAATCTGAGCCAGGTTTACTTCCAGATATATCCGGTGGTATCGAACATATGCGTAGCCTGCATCAGACCAAATACAATGGCAATCAGCGAAAACAAAATTCCGAAGTACGCCGGCAAATTTTTTTTCGTTTTAATAGCAGCATAAACACAACTGATAAATCCCAGAAAACCACCCAGGATTACCAGCTGACCAAGCAGAATCTTCATGTCTTCCGCTTCTGTACACAGCTTTCTGCTTACGGGATCGGTTTTGCACAAATTTGCATGGTACTCAACTACGTAAACAAGCTGGTTATAAACCCACAATCCAATGGAAAGAAGCGCAAGAACAAGTCCGGAGATAGATAAAGTTTTCATGACATTTCGTTTAATGATTATTTTTTTCCGCCTAATACAAAGATACTAAATTTGTAAACCCTTTATTAATAGATTAAGAAAATAATTTTGTTATATTATCCTTAATATCTGACAGTTAGGCATGCCGGAGAAAATCTGTTAAACAATTCTTGGAAATAAAATTCGTTGATTCATCTATGCCGAAAATTTCTATCTTTGAGGTAAATTAATAATTGCCGTGGTAAAGGAAAAAGAAAAAACAACTCACGATGCAAACAGTGTGATTTTAAAAGACAAAACACTGATCTTGCTCAATGATGAATTCAATGCATTTGATTATGTTGTTGAAACACTGGTTGAAGTGTGTCGTTTCGATGTACAGCAGGCCGAACAATGCACCCTTATTGCGCATCTGAAAGGAAAATGTGCTCTTAAAAAAGGCAGCCGCGAAGAATTGTCGCCACTGAAACAACAACTCGCCGACCGGAAACTATCTTCTGTTATTAGTGAATAAAAATATCTGTCATGATTAAACGAATTGCCTTACTGATGATTCTGGCGTTGCTTTTTGCAGACTGCTCCAGAGTTCCGGTTACGCGGCGGAAACAATTCCGCATGCTGCCCGAAAGCATGATCAACAGCATGAGTCTTACAACGTTTAACACATTTATTGCCGAAAACACCGTTGTGGCGGCAACAGATACACGTGCACAACAAGTTGTGAATGTTGGAACAAAATTGAAAAACGCCACCATAACCTACCTCAAAAAACATGGGTATAGCAAACGTGTTAAACAGTTTTCATGGGCATTTAAACTGGTTGAAGATCCTACGGTAAATGCTTTCTGTTTGCCTGGTGGAAAAATTGTCGTGTATTCCGGAATCCTTCCTGTAACTATGACAGACGCCGGACTTGCAACAGTACTCAGCCACGAAATTGCACATGCTGTGGCACGTCATGGAAACGAACGGATGAGCCAGCAATTAGCGCTGACCATGGGCGGTGTAGCTCTTTCGGTTGCCATGCAAAACAACCCGCAGGAAACTCAAAATGTTTTTAATTCAGTGTACGGAGTCGGTGGCACGCTGGGAATTCTGGCTTATTCGCGTAAGCATGAATACGAAGCCGATAAAATAGGAATGGTGTTTATGGCCATGGCCGGATATGATCCGCAGGAAGCGATTACTTTCTGGGAACGTATGTCGAAAAGCGGTGCCGGCGCTAATATTCCACAGTTTTTAAGCACGCATCCAAGCGATGAAAACCGCATTCAGGCCATGAAGGAATTCCTTCCTACAGCCAAAACATATTATAAGCCCGCTAATTAAACCATATGGACTGGACACTCATTATTACACTCATCGCTGCCGGGATTGTTCTGGTAATGCTTGAAATTTTTCTGCTGCCGGGCATGATCGCCGGTATTCTGGGTGGTGCTGCTATTATTTTCGGAATTTATGAATCGTATGCTGTGTATGGCGCTTCGGCCGGCATTGCTACTGCTGGCATTACACTGTCTGCCACGGTCATTCTGCTGATTCTTTTATTCCGCTCAAACACCTGGAAAAAAGCCGCCCTAGACAGTTCCATTGATGGTAAAATGAATATCGAAAGTGAAAAATTAACGGTCGGCGATGAAGGTAAAACAATCACCCGCCTGTATCCCATTGGTAAAGCCGAAATTAATGAAGAAATCTATGAGGTGCAAAGCCCGGGTGGCATCATTGAAGCTGATACCGAAATCATTGTCACCAAAATTGAAGGCTATAAAATCTTTGTCAAACCCAAAACCCAAGAATAATGAATTTTCTATCTGTTCTTTTAGATTCTAACGCAGCGGTCGGCATTTACTTTGCCATCGCTATTGGCGGCCTGATTGCACTCTGGCTTATTTTTTATCTGATTCCTGTTGGTCTCTGGTTTAATGCGCTGCTGTCAGGCGTGCGTGTTTCACTGGTTCAGCTCATTCTGATGCGTTGGAGAAAAGTACCACCCGCAGTGATTGTGAATGCACTCATCACTTCTTTCAAAGCCGGCATTCCGCTCAACCGCAACGAACTCGAAGCGCACTATCTGGCTGGTGGCCGTGTTAAAAATGTAATCAATGCGCTTATTTCGGCCGATAAAGCCAATATTCCGCTCGACTTCAAATCAGCTACCGCTATTGATCTCGCTGGCCGCGATGTTTTCGAAGCTGTGCAGATGAGCGTTAATCCGAAAGTTATTAATACACCTCCGGTAACGGCTGTTGCAAAAGATGGTATTCAGCTGATTGCCAAAGCGCGTGTTACTGTTCGCGCCAACATCCGCCAGCTGGTGGGTGGTGCCGGCGAAGAAACTG
>CAYSCE010000064.1:0-12341 GCA_964429475.1 uncultured Bacteroidaceae bacterium
CTTAATGTGTCATTTTATATTTAGGTTGCAAAACGTGTTTTGCTGGTGGTCTCAGAATGACAGCGGGGCTCAATATGACAAAAATGGGTTTTTTAGAGATGTCCTTAAATCTGGAACACGCGGTGTCAGGTAATTTGCGCTCATGCCAATGATGGATAAGCTCTGGAATAAACAGATTCAGCACAACTTGACATCGACCCCCTGACTGATTATATTTGTTGTTTCCATTTTATGTTTTCGTATATCTCGGATTTTCTGAATAGCATTTTTGAACTCTTAATAATAACCAACACCAAGCACCATGAAAAATCTGAATTTTACCAACACACAACCCGAGAAGCTCAGCTTTATTGAGCATGAAAAATGCGGCAAATACGAACAGTATTACCGCCAATATGCCTGCAAACCCATGGACGAACTGGACAACGGCCTGGTGTTTAAAAAGATTTTTTTCTACCTGTTGCAGGCTGCAGCGTATGGCTTATTGATATTCGGAGTCATATCCATTTTTACAAATTTATTTGGCAGCGATGGCTATTTCAGCCTGATTGAAAATGTGGACGGCGGACCTAAAATAATCGGCATTCTTATATCGTTGATCAGCATTGCAGTTTCCATTGCCGGACTTGTGTTTCTGTATGCCATTATCAATAACCGGTCGCGCAAATTATTTCAGAAACCGTTCAACGGACTGCTGGAATATATGTTTGGTCACATGTTGCCCACCTTGATTATTCTGCTGGGAGAAGTTTTACTGGTTTTATTTGTAGCAGCTATGGTTGGTCAGTTGCTGGGAGCACTGACAGCAAGTCCGGTGTATAATCCGCTTGCTCAGATCATTGCGATTTTCTGGGGCTCATTTGTAAACGTACTTGGAATTGCATTGTTCCCGATTATTCTTGTTCTTGACGCTTTTGAAGCAGCTATTTCACTGCCGGAAGTATTAAATACCATTTATCTGATGCAACCGGTTTATGCATTTGAATTCAGTTCTTTTTCTGACCTGGGGATCATGCTCAATCTAACACTGGGGCTGCTGATAGCAGGCGTGTTTTCGCTGATTTCGGCCTATGTTGTGGCCGAAGTTTATAAATATCTGTACAAAGTAATGCTGAATCTGATTGCATTTATTCCTAAATTTGCCATTCCGGTAGCTGTTCGTCATCGCCAGGAAGCTCAGCAAGAAGCAGAGCCAGCAACGAAAAACAGTAAGCCGGGAATCAACCTCGATGAATTATAATTGCTGATATGACAAATTACAGAGAAATTCTGGGATTTATTTACGAGAAATTCAATCCCGGGAAAATGCATGAAATTGACCTGTTACTGAACAAATATGCGGGTCAGGAAAAAGAATTACTCGAGGCCGTAATCAACAAATACGGCATCGATCCGCTACAACAGGCCAAACTTATGGCTGGCGAAAATCCATTTGCAAAACAAGTCATTCCTTTGACAGAACCCGAGCCTGAGCCACAGTTTCAGGAATTGACCACTGAAGAAATACATACTTTCCCGGAAGAGAAAACCGAAACATTTTCTTCGGCCACCACTCCTCCGCCCTATCAGCCATTGGAGCATATACCGGACAATAATCCTGCACCGAAGAAACCCAAAACCTGGCTCTGGATCCTGCTTGCAGGTTGTGCTGTTTTAATCATTGTACTGACGCTGCATTTTACAAAAGTAGTGGAAATTCCGTTTCTGAATGCTCTGTTTGGCGGATCTGCCAAAACCGAAGCTCCAGCCAGTGACAGTACTAAAACAGAAGATTACAGCATGTCGTTCGAAGGTTCATTGGGTAAAGCCGGCAGCGTGGTTATGTTTCTTGATTTCTCAAACGATAAAGTCTCCGGTGAGTATTTTTACAAAAGCATCGGAACCATCATGACGCTGGATGGGACCCTGAAAGACGGAAAAGTTGAAATGACTGAATCCAATCCCGACGGAGTCGAAGTGGCCACTTTCAGTGGAACGATTGATGAAAGCGGATCGTTTTCCGGAACCTGGACAAAACTGAATGGAAATAAAACAATTGACTTCCGGTTAAAAAACATCTTCGACAGCCGTGCAACAATTGGTATCCGTGATCCTGAAACCGAACTGGCCGATGAATACAACGGAACTATTACGGACCCGGAATCGGAAGAAGAAGATGAGGCTGATGCTGAATCGGATTTGAAAATCGTTATTTCCGGAATTGAAGGGAACAGAATTACTGAAGCCAGCTTCAGCGATGAAGAACTGGAAGATTATCCATTGACGGGATGCTTCGAAATTATGGACACTGTTTGCGAAAACTACGAAGGTGAAAACTGTAAAATGTACCGCGTTTTATTGTTTCAGGACGGTGAAGATGAAGGTGCCGGATACTTTGATCTGAAGCTGATTGCAGAGGATGGCGAAATTCAACTTCGCGGCTCATGGACCGAATACAAATCGGGGAATAAAAAAACGATAGAACTCACTCAGGGAGTAAAAGAAGAAGATGAAAACGAGTTGGAAGAAGGCGAATACCTGGTTGTTGCTGCCATGTCGGCCGATGCGGCGTCGTTACAGCCTTTGATGGATGAAGTCGAAAAAGCAGATATCGGAACCGATGCAAGCATTGAAGAGACGAATGACTTCGACGGCCTGCAGCCCGATTATTATTTTCTTTGTGCCGGAGAAAACATCAGCCGGAAAAGTGCCGAAAAAATTGTGAAGAAATTGCAGGAAGTCGATATTCAGGCCAGCGTTCGCAAAGCCAGCCGCCGCTGATGAAACCGGTTTTGTTTTGCGTCCAATATTATAAAAACTGAATCTATGATCATCCGACATGGACTAAAATGCATTTTGACATTGCTGATTTGCGGTTGCAGTCTGCTTTTGGGAGCACAATCAAACGTTGGTTCACCCGCATTGATTTCGGCCAACAACGCCGTGCTGTATGTTGACATCAAAAATGAAGTGACGCTGAACCAAACTGAATCAACGGACATTTCTCTTGTTTCAAAATCCGCATATGTCCTTCCTGCCGGCGATGGGAAATGGATTCTGCAATATCGTTTTCCGGGCACCGACACGGTTAAAGTGATGCAAAAAACAGCCAGTGGTGAAAAATTACTTGCCACACAGACTTTTCTCATACAACCACTGCCACAGCCTGTGGTGCGGCTTGCCGGAAACAGCTCGGAAAGATTCAGTAAAGCGGAAATACTGGCCCGGCCGATAATAGAGGTTGTACAATTCCTGGGCAGCACCGAAATAAACTATGAAATTCTGAATTATAAATTTCTGGTGCCAATACATGATTCCATCGGTAGTATGAGAACAATTGAAGGTAACGGTAATATGCTTACAGAAGAGATGCTCACAGAAATCAAAAACGCCAACCTCGGCACTCGGTTTTATATTCTGGATGTTTGTTATCGGGTTAAAGAATATGATATCCGATTAACCAACATGTTATCAATTAAAATAGCTCACTGAAAATGTTTGCCAACGCTTTAAAGTATTCAGTGTCGGGACAATGTTGGGTGTAGTCAAATATAAATGATTGGTGGGGTTTAGTCTTGGAGACTAAACCCCGAAATACTAATAAAAAAGACTACACCCAACATTGCCCAGTGCTTTGCAAAAATCTGTTGCTTAAAGCTTAAAGATATAAAGCTTAAGCGTCAGTGATTATACGAAGTTTTTAAGCATTAAGCAGCAGGCGTTGTGCCCTGCGCGTTGTGCAATGAGAGTCCTATTTGCCGTTACGAACTTTCAACTTTACAAACTTTTAACTTGTGAAGCGTTGTGCCCTGTGCGTTGTGCGTTGTGCTTTTTACACAATCGCCAGATCCATTTGCTTGCGGCCGATATCGATTTTTTTGACCAGCACATTCACTTTGTCTCCGATGCGATAGGTAGTTTTGGTGCGGTGTCCGATGACCATGTAGTTGTCTTCGTCGAGGTAGTAGAAATCGTCTTTCATATCCTCGAGCCGCACCAGCCCTTCGGCGTGGCTGTATGAGATCTCTACAAAGATGCCCCATTTGCTCACACCCGAAATGACGCCGTCAAAAGTTTTCCCAACCTGATCGGCCATGAATTCCATTTGCTTGAACTTGACCGATTCGCGCTCAGCATCGGCTGCTTTCTTTTCCATATCGCTGCAATGATCGCACATATCCTCGTATTCGGCTTCATTCACCGAAGGTTTGCTGGCGGCGTACCAATCGAGCAGACGATGCACCATGAGGTCAGGATAACGTCGGATCGGCGAAGTGAAATGGGTGTAATAATCGAATGCCAGCCCGTAGTGTCCGATGTTGTTGGTACTGTAAATGGCCTTCGCCATGGTACGCACAGCAATGGTTTCAATCATCGTCTCTTCGGCTTTGCCCGACACCTTGTTGAACAGATTATTCAGCGAGTACGAGATATTCTGCTTCGAAGTAATGTTGATGCTGTATCCAAGTTTGCCCAGAAATTCGGAAAAATTCGCCAACTTTTCAGGACTTGGTTCATCGTGAATCCGATACACAAAAGTTTTCGGATTTTTGTTTTTCTCGGTTTTCATACCGATATGCGCTGCCACTGTTTTATTGGCCAGCAGCATGAAATCCTCAATCAGCATATTCGATTCCTTCTGTTCCTTAACGTAAACCTCAAGCGGTTTTCCGTCATCACCGAGTTTGAATTTTACTTCTGTGCTTTTAAAATTGATGCTGCCTTTTTTGTTGCGTTCCTCGCGCATGATGGTCGCCAGCTTATGCAGCAACAAAATTTCCCCGCTGTATTTTCCCTTACCGGTTTCAATAATTTCCTGCACCTCCTCGTAGTTGTAGCGGATATCAGAATTGATGATGGTATGCCCGATCCAGTACTTCAGCACTTTCGCTTCTTCATTCATTTCGAACACTGCCGAGTGGCAGAGTTTATCCTCGTTCGGACGAAGCGAGCAAACATTGTTTGACAAAACCTCAGGGAGCATTGGAATGACGCGATCGACCATGTAAATCGAAGTAGCCCGGTCAAATGCTTCTTTGTCAATCTCAGAGCCAGGTTTCACATAGTGCGAAACATCGGCAATATGCACACCCACTTCCCAGTTTCCGTTTTTCAGTTTCTTCAGCGACAAGGCATCATCGAAATCCTTGGCGTCGGCCGGGTCGCAGGTAAATGTAAAAGTATCGCGGAAATCTTTGCGCTTTTTAATTTCTTCGGCACTGATTTCCACCGGAATCCGTTCAGCTTCTTTCTCAACATGTTTTGGAAAACACAGTGGGAATTCATAGTTGGCCAGAATACTCTGAATTTCAACTTCGTTCACTCCGGGCTGACCAAGCACTGTAACAACATTGGCAAACGGGTTGCGCGATTGCGGCGGCCATTCGGTCATTTCCACAATTACTTTTTCACCGTGTTTTGCTTTATTCAGATTTTCGCGCGGAACCAGAAAGTCAATATGAATTTTGCGATCATCCGGAACGAAAAAAGACATCTTTGCTCCAACCTGAATGATTCCGACATATTGCTGACGTTTGCGTTTTACAACACGAATGACTTTGCCTTCAGGACGGCGATTTTTTCTTCGCGGGAAAAGCCGTACCAGAACGGTATCTCCGGTGAGTGCCTGATTCAAATCGCCCTGTGCGATGGCTATATCATCTTTATCCGGCATCAGCAAAAATCCTTTGCCGTTGGCCGTAATATCAATTGTACCTTCAATTTCGCTGGCATTTTCATCCACTTCGATGGCCTCGGGATTGAGGACATACTTGCCGCGATTCCGCACCAGAAGCAGTTCCTGGGAAACCAGTCTGTCAATGGCTATGCGCAGTTTGTCGCGTTCGGGGCCACGATTGATTCCAAGCCTTCCGGCAATTTGTTTGTAGTTGAACAGCATGTATGGATTCTGACGGAAAATGGCCAGAATATTCATAGCAATAATGTTGTCTTCCTGATTTGTGTTTTTGTTGGTTGTTTTCTTTTTACTCATAATTTTCTATTATTTAATTTGATGGCACAAAGGTACATCAATAACACGTATGTTAAACACAATCATGTTACCACAATGTTATTAATATTTTAAGTTTCGGCGCTGAGTCTGTTATACAGGTTCAACCAAAGGCTGACCTTTTTTCATTTTTTCGATGCGGCAACGCAAACGTTTTGGAATTTCACGACCTTCCATAAAACGCACCGACATAAAAAAATCATTGCCTTCATCGTCACGCAGCAGAAACAATTTGTGCCTTTGACCAATATATTCATCACCCTGATATTCGCCGACAAAATTCAAATCAAGCTCGTGCCCCAGATGAAATACCGGGTGCAGAGGTTCAAGTTTCAGCTCCGCATTTTGTTCGATGCTTACAATGTAGCATTCAAGCGGCTTCCCGATCTCAATCGGATATTTTTCATAAAACCGTGCGGGCAACAAATGAATCCGGTGAAACTCATCTTCAAGCTGAAAATACTCTTCCTGATCCATTTTAATTTTATCCACGACTAGGAAAGAATAGATTTCGTTTTCTTTAAACGGTGTCTGCTCTTTCAGCAAAGGATCGAGCAAAACGGGTAATCCTTTGCGCAAACCGATGACCAGCAGTTCTATTTCTTTTGGAAAATCATCTGCCCCTGATGCATGATATTGTACCGGAATTTTATTATCAAAAACATCGCGGACAATTAATGAGATATAATGGTCGCTTTGCGATAATACAGCGTCAATCGGAAACATGTAAATCCTTTCCCTTTCGTACACCGGATGATCGGGCTCAATAAAAACTTTTCCGCTGCAATTGATTTTATCAACCCGCACCTGAATGTTTTGACCAACACCAAATCCATAATGCGCGTACTGGAAATAATCAATCAGAAACCGCTGTCCGTCTGCTGTTTCAGCAACCCAGTAGTGTTCGGTTTCAGTTATTTCAATATGCTTTTTCAGTGTGACCTGAAGTACATCACCAGGATTCACAGGCAACTATTTCTTTTTGTTGTTTTTGATAATCTGCTCAAGCACCGCTTTATCAATATCGGAAAGACGTTTGATAGTCAGACAGCCTTTGCCCATTTTGAATTTGCCGAGTTTTTCCAGCAACGGATCGCTTTCGTCAATATAGCCAAGCAGATAAATACTCAGATAATTTTTGCGCGGTGAAAAACCAAGCGGGAACCATTCGCCGCTGCAGCTTTTTCCCTGATAGGTATAACGGCCGAATCCAATCATGCCGCCGGTCCAGAATTCAGGTTTTTCGCCGGAAATTTTCTGCATGGTTTTCAACAGATAGTTGCTGTCGTTGCGCTGTTCATCAGGAAGTGCATTGATGAAAGCCTGTATATCGACATTTTCGGGTTTGGTTTTGAGCTCAGCCATGATGATTTTTTTTCAAAGATAATAAAAGTCTCAAATGATTTTCTTGTCAATAGAGTCACGCGTCAACGTGAACGTTGCAAGCGAAGACACGCGACGACGAGAGTACAAGTATTTCGCCGCGCCTTATGCCGCATGCATTATGCCGCATGCCTTATGCATTGTGCGTTGTGCATTGTGCGTTGTGCATTGTGCGTTCACGTCGCCTTTTAACTTGATGACTTGATGACTTTCAACTTGCGGAGCGCGGAGCATTAGGCGACAGGCATCAGGCGACAGGCGTTATGCATTGTGCGTTGTGCCCTGTGCGCTGTGCATTCCGCCGCATGCCTCATGCCGCACGCCTCATGCCATATGCGTTGTGCCCTGTGCCCTGTGCGTTGTGCCAAAAAATTGTACATTTGTGCATCCAACAAAACGTGATTAAAACAGCGGTTGTCATATTAAACTGGAACGGAAAAGGCTGGCTTGACAAATTCATGCCCGGCGTCATTGCTTCGTTGCCGGCTTCTGCCGAATTGATTGTTGCAGATAATGCCTCTACCGACGGCAGTCTGGAACTGCTTAAAGAAAAATTCAGCAGCACCCGCTTGATTGAATTCGATGTGAACCATGGCTTTGCGGGCGGTTACAACGAAGCATTCAAACTAATCAACGCCGAGTATTTTGTTTTACTCAATTCCGATGTTGAAACAAAACCTGGTTGGGTGGAGCCGCTCGAAGCCTTTATGGATGCGCATCCCGAATATGCTGCCTGTCAGCCTAAGCTGAAGTGGTACGGTCATGACAACCTGTTTGAATATGCCGGAGCCAGCGGCGGATTTCTCGATAAAAATGCCTATCCGTTTTGCCGCGGCCGCATTTTTTCGACCCTCGAAGAAGACAAAGGTCAGTACGATGATATCACCGATGTGTTGTGGGCCACAGGTGCCTGTTTGTTCATCCGCAAGAGCGACTATGAAGCCATTGGCGGACTGGATGAAAAATTCTTTGCCCACATGGAGGAAATTGACCTCTGCTGGCGACTGTGGAATGCCGGCCGCAAAATAGCCGTGGTTCCGCAAAGTCAGGCCTGGCATGTTGGTGGCGGTAGTCTGCCCCGCTCTTCGGCGCGAAAGACTTATCTGAATTTCCGCAATAATCTGTTGCTGATTTATAAAAATTATCCGGCCAGCCAACTGAGCAAAGTATTACGCCGCCGCTTTTTCCTTGATTTTATTGCGCTCGGAATGTTCATTCTACAGGGACATTTTGCCGATGCCTGGGCGGTAATCAAGGCGCGGCGTCATTTTTCGTCAATGAAAAAGCAATTTGTTAAATCCACCACCGGTTCATTTCCGGCAACTATTTATGCAGGCAATATTTTATCTGATTATTACTTCAGAAAGAAAAAACATTACACCAGTCTGACCAACCAAAGCAAATAGCTATAACACTGTATATCTGCGATTTAAGAAATTTCGTCTTCACAAACGCATGATTTTGTGAAAATAATTTACTTATTATAAAATAGATATTTAACTTAGCTGTAAAATGTTCGTCTAAACAAAGATTATTTTTTTACGTACAAATCAATTGCTTTGGGGGTTAAAACATCTGTTATGAAAACAATACTGAAATCGCTGGGGGTGCTTTTTTTCTTGTTTATGGGCATTAATCTGTTTGCACAAACGCAGACCTATGTTGCTTTGTACGAAAATACAGACCAGACAGTCTACCGGGACAACAAGGACCGGTTGGTGATGAGTTACAAAATAAGCGGGCCAGAGACCGAGGCCGAAGTAGATGAAATCCGGCAGCAATATTCCAGATATGGAATATTTGAGTCTTTTTCAATTACACCATCCCCGGAAAAAGGTGTCTGGAATGTAGAAGAAACCACCATTCCCGGCATCAAATTGAAAATGCACAAAAAACTTTTTGTGATTGCCGGAATAACCACCGTTTTTGTCAATGGTGAATCGTATCCTGTGGAATCTTTCAAAAGAAAAATGTTGCAACAAAACTAACCTTCTGAGGGGGGATCTTATGAAATTATTTATATTCAGCTTCATTTTCCTGCTCGCCTTTCAAATGGTGCAAGGGCAGACACCCAATAATCAGGATTGTCTGGGAGCTATTCCGGTTTGTCAGTACACCTACACGCAAAGCAATTCGTACACAGGTACCGGAAATTACACATCCGAAATCAATACCACCGGTTGTCCGGGCAGTTGTCTTTTATCGGGAGAAAAGAATGACGTATGGTATATTTTCACGGTACAGACATCGGGGAACCTGAATTTCAACATCACGCCAAACAGTAGTTCGGACGATTATGACTGGGCTGTATACAATCTCACCAATGCCAATTGCAGCGATATTTATTCAAATTCATCGCTTCAGGTGAGTTGTAACTATTCTGCAACGGCAGGAACGACCGGCGCCAACGGTGGCTCTTCGCTCAATTGTGCAGATGCATCGGATGTCAATGATAATGCTGTGATTCCGGTAACTGCAGGTCAAACCTATGCTCTGAATATATCAAATTATTCTTCAACACAGTACGGATACACTCTTGATTTTGGCCCCTCATCAGCTTCAATATTCGATAACAGTCCTCCGGTTTTCCAATCAGTTAATCTGCCCATTGCCTGTGGTGCAACACAAATCACTTTTAATTTCAGCGAAAATGTCATGTGCTCTTCGGCAACGGTGGGCGATTTTCAGATCCTAGGACCCGGAGGGCCCTATAATGTGACGGCAATTTCCAGTGCCGGCTGCACGACAGGAGCTGACATGGACAACACCTATACCATCACGGTTTCGCCGTCTATTACCACCAGTGGCTTTTATCAGATATGCCTGACCAATACAGCAGGCTCGGTAGAGGATGCCTGCGGAAACCTGGCCGCACCGGCCTGTTTTAACTTTGCAGTGTCCGGGGTGTCAACAACATTAACGACTGTTGATGCCATGTGCGGACCCAACGGCAGTGCCACAGTCACTGGATCGGGTGGCTCCGGAACGTATTCCTATACCTGGAGTACCTCACCTGTACAAACAACACAAACAGCCACAGGCCTTGCTGCAGGCACCTATTATGTTACAGTCAGCGATGGATCCTGTTCGGCCATCGACACTGCAACAATCATTGATAATGGCGGACCAACTCTGACAACTTCGGGTACTACCGACTACTGCAATCAGGGACTTGGGTCTGCAACTGTTGTCGCTACTGGCGGTACAGGTACATATACATATTCATGGAGCAATGGCGGAAATACCGCCACCATCACCGGCCTTATTTCAGGTAATTACAGCGTTACTGTTAGCGATGGTGGCCCATGCCCCAGTGTTGCAAGCTATACTGTCGGCAATGTTGCAGGCCCGGTTCTGACGCTGGTCAGCTCTACTCCTGAACTTTACGGAATGAATGATGGCACAGCCACCGTTAGCACCACTGGTGGAACTGCTCCGGTTACTATAACCTGGAGCACAACACCTGTTCAAACCGGAACCACTGCTACAGGACTGGCACACGGATTTTATACTGTTATTGCCACCGATGCCAGCGGATGCAGCGATACAATGCAGGTTGAAATCGGATTATCAACCAATACCTATCTGACAGTCTCAACCACACCCGAGCATTGCGGATTGAAAGATGGTTCGGCAACTGTAGTCGTTCATAATCCCATTGGCGCATATACCGTTGAATGGAACACGGTTCCTGTGCAAACTACCGAAACCATTTCAGGGTTATCGCCGGGAGCATATATTGTCACCATAACCGATTCAATCGGCACCTATACCAATGTAGCCAATGTAATGCTGGCGCCCGGTCCCAATGCCGGTTTCACTGCCAGTCCGAATCCGGCTACCATTGGTGGCGGACCAATTCAGTTTATCAACACAACTACCGGAGCCAGTGTTTACGCATGGGATTTCGGAGATGGAACTGTTTCAACCGAACAATACCCCACTCATCTGTTTGGGTCAGTGGGTGAATATACAGTCTGGCTCTGGGCTGAAAACAACTTTGGATGCCGCGACTCATTTGCACTCCAGATTATTATCAATGATATATTCACGATGTACATCCCCAATGCGTTTTCACCCAATGGCGACGGACACAACGATGTGTTTATGCCTTACGGCATTTCGGTGGATACGGATTTTTATGAAATGCGGATTTACAATCGCTGGGGCAATCTGGTTTTTGTGACTACGGACATAAATGTCCCTTGGGATGGAAATTCAAACGGAAAGGAAAAACTTAAAAAGACGCAGGATACCTACACGTACGAGATTTTCCTGAAAGACCTTTCGGGTATCAAACACAAATATGTGGGAAAAGTACTCCTGCTGTTTTGAGAAAAACCAGTTGTGTTATATTGATTCTGATTGCATGTACGAGCTGCTCGAAAGAAAAACGAGCAAACGAAGCTGCGCTGAAAATGCAACAATTTGTTGTCGACATTTCGCAATACGCAAGAAGTCTTGATCCGGATTTTATCATCATTCCGCAAAACGGACCAGAACTGGCTTTCAACGATGCTGAACCCGAAAATGAACTGAATCAGGAATATCTTGCAGCCATTGATGGAATGGGTATGGAGGAAATATTTTATTTCGAAACCTATACCCCCGATGAATACAGGCTGGATATGCTGAGAAAATTGGTGCCGTTGAAAAAAATCATGGTGTCGGAATTTGTACACTCTGGCAGTCTGATTCCGGACGCACTGCAACGGAATTACAACGAGGGCTTTATTTGTTTTGTGCGAACCAGCGATAATTATTACTACACAAAAATTCCGGATACGATTCCGTTTGAAAACAGCAACAACATAAGCACCCTAGCCGATGCGCAGAATTATCTGTACATCATCAACAGCGAAAATTATGCATCGAAGCAGGATTTTCTGAGCGCCATCGATGCCACCAATTTCGATGTCATTCTGATGGATTTATTTTTCGAAGAAACAGCTTTTACAGCCGCTGAAAT
>CAYSCE010000065.1:0-5306 GCA_964429475.1 uncultured Bacteroidaceae bacterium
AGGACCACGCGACCTGTCACGTTTTACGTGAAGCACCTTTGAGATGTATCGTCACGCGGCGTGCCGCGCAGAACGCGGAGCGCACGAGGTGAAATTTGAAAATTTATCAAGACGAGGAGGCGAGTCCGCCGCTGCGGACAGAGCGAGAATCAGAGCGAGAGTGGAGTCTCGCCATACTGCGTGCTCGATCGTCGCCTTTAAACTTTAAACTTGATAACTTGATGACTCGCGAAGCGTTGAGCTACTCCACCGTCACCGACTTCGCCAGATTGCGCGGCTGATCAACATTGCAGCCCCGCATTACAGCAATGTGGTAGGCCAGCAGCTGCAACGGAATAGTGGCCAGCAATGGCACCAGAAATTCTTCGGTTTCCGGAATTTCCATCACAAAGTCGCTCATTTCCTTCACCGCTGTATCGCCTTCAGTCACAACAGAAATAATTTTCCCTGCGCGGGCTTTTACTTCCTGAATGTTTGAAACGACTTTTTCATAGGTGCCACGGTTGGTAGCAATCACCACCACCGGCATTTTTTCGTCAATGAGGGCAATGGGGCCGTGCTTCATTTCGGCAGCAGGATAGCCTTCGGCATGGATGTAACTGATTTCTTTCAGTTTTAGTGCGCCTTCCATAGCCACCGGGAAGTTGTAGCCACGTCCCAGGTAAAGGAAGTTACGAACATCTTTATACTGTTCCGCAATTTTTTCTACAATGCCGTTTGCTTTATCAAGCGTGACTTTTACTTTCTCCGGAATGCGGTCCAGCTCGTGGATATACTGATTGTATTTCGATTTGCTGATGGTGCCGCGGAGGTGTCCCAGCATAAGTGCCAGCATGGTCAGAATGGTTACCTGCGCCGTGAATGCTTTGGTGGAGGCTACGCCGATTTCGGGTCCGGCATGGGTATAACTGCCGGCATCGGTGGCGCGGGCAATGGTTGAACCAACTACATTACAGATTCCAAGGATGGTGGCACCTTTCGACTTGGCCAGCTTAATGGCGGCCAGAGTATCGGCGGTTTCGCCCGACTGACTTATGGCAATTACAATATCGTCTTCGTGCAGAACCGGATTACGATAACGGAATTCCGATGCATATTCAACTTCAACATTGATGCGGGCCAGATCTTCAATCAGGTATTCGCCCACCAGACCGGCATGCCACGAGGTACCGCAGGCCACAATAATGATACGTTTGGCGTTGCAGAGTTTTTGTTCGTAATCGACAATTCCACCCAGCGAAATAATGCCCTGGTCGGCCGACAAACGGCCACGCATACTGTCGCGGATTGAGTTGGGCTGTTCATGAATTTCCTTCAGCATGAAATGCGGATAACCACCTTTTTCGATGGCACCCAGATTCATTTCAAGCTTCTGAACATAGGGTGTTTTATCGATGTTCTTAATGGTTTTGATTTTCAGTTCCTGACCACGTTCAAGAATGGCAATTTCTTCGTCTTCGAGATAGACCACGTTTTTGGTATACTCAACAATGGGAGTGGCATCCGAAGCAATAAAGAATTCATCGATGCCGATACCAATCACCATCGGACTTCCTTTTTTGGCTGCAATGAGCAGATCGGGATTATCCTGCGACGTGATCACAATGGCGTATGCTCCGATAACCTGACTGAGAGCGATTTGTACAGCTTCGACCAGACTGACTTTTTCGTTTACCTGAATATCTTCGATCAGATGAATGAGCACTTCGGTATCGGTGCTGCTCTTGAATTCATAGCCGCGGTTGATGAGCTCTTCTTTCAGAATGGCGTAATTTTCAATGATTCCATTGTGAATCATAGCCATTTTACCGGAAGGAGACACATGCGGATGCGCATTGACATCATTGGGCTCTCCGTGAGTAGCCCAGCGGGTATGCGCAATACCAACGGTGCCGCTCAGATTTTTATCTTTTACCAGATTTTCCAGGTCGCGGACTTTACCCATGCTTTTATAAACGCGAAGACCACCATTGAGCAAGGCAACGCCTGCACTGTCATAGCCACGGTATTCGAGACGATGAAGACCATTAATAAGAATCGGATACGCCTGACGCGAACCAAGATAACCCACTATTCCACACATAACAGATGTTTTTTTATTGAACCAAAGTGTAAGAAACTTCAAGACGTAGTTTGCTGGCGTTTTCCGGTCCACACAAAACTACCCGGTTACCGACAATGGCAGAGCCCCTTACAAGCAGAGAATATCCATAATTACCCTCCCCACCGGTAATTACCTGCTGCACATGTCTGGTGATGATAAACCGGTAACAACCGGTTGTTTCATCGTAGGTGCCATTGTAATATTTTCCTTCATTCGTTGTATTTGCGCATAAAGTGTAATCAAGGAGGTTTACATTATCACCGTTTTCATCCTTTCCCAACAACCACAATTTTACAGGTTTGGGATACGTTTCGGCCGAAACATCATTTTTATCAACCGGAATAAAGAGTTCGGCCCGGTGAATGACAACTGCAAAATCGCTGTTAAGCGCTTTCAGATTGGGAATCTGAAAATCGATTTCGGCTCCGCCCAGTGGCTGCAGAAATAATTTTTGCTGACCCAGGGTGGTATCGCCGCTCAGTTGTCCCAGCAGCGATGGATCTCCATTTACAAAACCAAAATGGTTGTAGTTGTTGAACCGTGCGCTGGCCTGTGTGATATTAAATTTAAACCCGAGTGTGTCCACATCGTTGTGGTAGTATATGGTCAGACCCGAATTGGCCGACATTACATCGAATGAAATAATTGAACCGTGGGTGTTTCCATTGGTGGGAACCACACAAATGCCGTGACAGAAGTCTTCGAAAGCTGCACTGGAGGAAAGATAACCTTGCGTTGAAGCATCGACTATTCGTTTGCCGAAATTTTTGCTGAGCGGAATACGAAGCTGCGGAGCCAGAATTTCGCCATTCATGTACACACTGTCGTGCATGTTGGGTGCAAATGTTTTCGAACCCAGCTTTTGTCCGGTTTCGAAGGTCGAAAAAGTATAATACGAGCTGTCGAGATAAATCGGTTCCTGCAACTCATAAACCTCGAAGGTCATTTTGTTGTTTTGTTTGGCGTTGCCATAAACATTGTAATACTCGAGATGAAGTACCACTGAATCTATTACCACATTATTGCCGAAATCAACATCATTACTTGAAAGGCGGAGCTGCGTGCAGAATGAAGCTTTCAAAGGACCAAACACCGGATCGGTATAATAACCGGCCAGACTGACGGTTGTTTCATCGGTACGGACACTGTCGGCCAGCCGGCTGTGTGCGAAAATGGCAAAAGTATCGGTCTTAAGTGTGTTCAGTTCATCGCCGGGAGGCTGAATATCGAGCCCGAGCTGATCATCGGCATCACAGCCCGAGAGTATGATTCCGGTCAGAAAAAGCAAGGAAAAAAAGCCTGTCTTCAGGAGTTTTTTGAGTCTTAACGTGTTCACCATATTTAATTTGAGCCTGTAAAATTAGCAAAATAACTCGAAATGGAGGAAGTTATTGTTCACTACTATTATTAGAAGCCAGCAATATTGTTTCTGCTTCATGAGGCTTTGCCTCAGCATGTTTGTTTTTCCCGGCTTTCATTATACCGGTCATCATGACCAGCGCCGTCAGAATAATGATTTGAATGATCAGCGATTTATTGATCAGCGGAATGGCATCGGTGGGCGCAATCGACATGAAAAGCAAAACCGTAATCAATCCCCGCGGAGCAATATAGAGAATGGTGTTTTCTTTTACTTTGAAAAGCTGCATGAATGCATATCGTACGACATAAATACCCGTTGTGATTCCAATAGCCCAGGGCAGCGTATTCAGATTGAGCAGTTCTTCGGTCTGAATCATAAAACCAAACAACAGAAAAAACAATGTACGTATCAGAAACGCTGTTTCGATCGTCAATTCACGAAAACGCACAAATTCTTTTTTCAGTGATTCAACATGAAAAACCTGCACCCATCTGATTTTATGCAAATGATCGAGATTGCCCAGAAAAATACCGAACAGCATAATGAAAATCAATCCCGGAAGATGCAGCTCTTTGGTGATGGCATACAGTAATACCACCAGCATGATAATGGGAATAAATTTCACATGATGGGTTATTTTGTGCAGCAACACCGATAATCCGATGATGCCCGCAAACGAAATAAGCAGCGTCAGAAAAATATGCAGAAAAAAGAAACCGAATGTCGCCCATCCAAACGTTTCATTCAATGCAATAAAATTAAATAATACAACGCCAACAATGTCGGAAAGACTTGTTTCATAAGTCACAAATTCACGGTTGCTTTTACTCAGGATTTGTGCGCTGGGAATGGCAATGGCACTGCTGATAACGCAAAGCGGAAGCACGTTTGTCAATGCATCTTTATACGTTCCATCGGACACCATAAAAATAATGAAGGCCAACACACCGGCCAGAACAACCATGGGCAGTAACGCCATGAAAAATGATTTTGTAACAACATGTTTTTTCGACCGGTCCAGCTCAAGCTCCATTGAACCTTCCAGTACAATCAATATCAGCCCAATTGTGCCCAGAACCGAAAGCAGTTCGCTCATATCGGGAACTTCAATACCCAGCTGATAGGTGATCTGCTGCACAATCCAACCGGTCAGCAGCAACAAAATAACAGTCGGTATTTTTGTCTTCGCTGCTGTGAGATCAAAAATATACGCAATCAGGATAAGTACGCAAAGGGTAATGATGATATATGTGGTCATATTCTGTCTTTCAGTTCAGTTGCTTTCTTCGGCTGCCAAAAATAACGATTTTTATATTTACTGTGAACCCCGTTCTGCGAAATACAATCAGCTGTCAGCAATCAGCTTTCAGCTATCAGCCATCAGTCGTCAGCAATCAGCTGTCAGCAATCAGCTTTCAGCTTTCAGTCCGCCGCCGCGGAGAGAGCGAAGCCACCTCAATCCCTGTGCGTTGTGCATTGAGCCTTGTGCGTTGAGCCCTGTGCATTGAGCCCTGCGCGTTGTGCCCTGTGCGTTGTGCCGCCTGCCGCCTGCTGCCTGTCACCTGTCGCCTGTCACCTGTCGCCTGTTTCGTATTTCTGACGTATCTCATATTTCCACATTTATTCCGTTACACGTTCAGACGTTACAATCGTTACGGATTTCATCACTAATCTCTCTTTTCACATTTCCACATTCTCACATTTTCACATCATTCCGTTACACGTTACGCGTTACACGTTACAATCGTTACGGATTTCATCACTAATCTCTCTTTCCACATTTCCACATTTTCACATCATTCCGTTACACGTTACACGTTACACGTTACAATCGTTACG
>CAYSCE010000065.1:5406-12294 GCA_964429475.1 uncultured Bacteroidaceae bacterium
TCTCTTTTCACATTTCCACATTCTCACATTTTCACATCATTCCGTTACACGTTACACGTTACACGTTACAATCGTTACGGATTTCATCACTAATCTCTCTTTTCACATTTCCACATTCTCACATTTTCACATCGCATTTCGTATTTCTGATTTCGTATTTCTGATTTCGTATTTCATATCTCGTATTTTACTACTTTTGCACCCTCACTAAACAACACATCTCATGAGCGACGACCTCTTTAAAAAAATTGTTTCCCATGCCAAGGAATACGGTTTTATTTTCCCTTCATCCGAAATTTATGATGGTCTGAGTGCCGTGTACGACTACGGTCAGTACGGTTCTGAACTCAAAAATAATATCCGCCGCTACTGGTGGAAAAGCATGGTGCAGATGCACGAAAATATTGTCGGAATCGATGCCGCCATTTTTATGCACCCCACTACATGGAAAGCTTCGGGCCACGTGGACGCTTTCAACGATCCGCTCATCGACAACAAAGACAGTAAAAAGCGCTACCGCGCCGATGTGCTGATTGAAGACTACGCCGAAAAACAATTCGAAAAAGCGGAGAAAGAAGTTGAAAAAGCAAAAAAACGTTTTGCCGATAATTTCGACGAAGCGCTCTTCCGCAGCACCAATCCACGCGTGCTCGAGTATCGCAAAAAAGGCGAAGAAGCTGTTACCAAAATGGCTCAAATGCTCGAAGCCAACGATCTCGAAGGCGTTCGGCAATTAATTGTAGATCTCGAAATCGTATGCCCCATCAGCGGTTCACGCAACTGGACCGATGTGCGGCAGTTCAACCTGATGTTCGAAACCCGCATGGGATCGGTTGCCGACGGTGCCGATACCATTTATCTTCGTCCTGAAACGGCGCAAGGTATTTTTGTCAATTTCATGAATGTGTACAAAACCGGCCGCATGAAAATTCCGTTTGGTATTGCGCAAACCGGTAAAGCATTCCGAAACGAAATTGTGGCGCGTCAGTTCATTTTCCGTATGCGTGAATTCGAACAGATGGAAATGCAGTTTTTTGTGAAGCCCGGTACCGAAATGCAATGGTACGAACAATGGCGCGAAGAGCGCATGAAATGGCACATGGCCATGGGTATTCCCGCTTCGAAATATCGCTGGCACAAACACGAAAAACTGGCGCATTATGCCAACGCTGCGGCCGATATTGAATTTGAATTTCCTTTTGGTTTTAAAGAACTTGAAGGTATTCACAGCCGCACCGATTTTGACCTGAATGCACATCAGAAATTCAGCGGGAAAAAACTGCAGTATTTCGATCCCGAAACCAACGAAAGCTATGTTCCTTACGTTGTAGAAACATCAATAGGTCTCGATCGTACATTCCTGGCCGTTTTTAGTCATGCCTACGAAGAACAGACACTCGAAGATGGCTCTGTGCGCACCGTTCTGCATATTCCTCATTTCCTGGCACCCATCAAAGCCGCTGTGCTTCCGCTGGTAAAGAAAGATGGTATGCCCGAAATTGCCATGAAAATTGTGGAAGACCTCCGTCAGGATTTCATGGTTCAGTACGATGAAAAAGATGCCATCGGTCGTCGTTACCGTCGTCAGGATGCCATCGGAACGCCGTTCTGCATCACAGTCGACAACGAAACCATGGAAAATAATACCGTAACTATTCGCGAACGCGACAGTATGGAACAAATCCGTGTGCCGGCCGAAAACCTGATAAATATCCTGTCCGCGAAACTCAGGCCGCAAAAAGTGTAACTTTGTACATCACCAAAATTCAACTGTTATGACGACCGAAGAAAAAGTTATCGAGGCCATGAAAAAAGCTGGCAAAGCTATGTCGGCCGGACAGATTGCCGAAGCAACCGGAATCGACCGGAAGGAAATCGACAAAGCTATGAAAACGCTTAAAACGGATGGCAAAATCGAATCTCCGAAAGTGTGCTACTGGCAACCGAAAAAGTAATTTTTAAAACCGAATGCGGAACTCCTTTCAGCCTTTGATATACGCCTGCCTGCTGGCTGGTGGCCTTGCCGGCGGATTTTTCCTGTCGAAAATGGCCGGTGGCAATGCGTCGGCAAAAGATGCATCCGAAAAAATTCAGGATGTCATTCAATATGCCTACGACAATTATGTCGATAGCGTCAGCTACGAAATGCTGGCCGATGATGCCATTGCCGGCATGCTCGAAAAACTTGATCCGCATTCGGTGTATATTCCGAAAATTGAACTCGATAATGTAAACGCACAGCTCAATGGCTCGTTCGAAGGCATTGGCGTGCAATTCAGAATCGAAAAAGACACCATCGTTGTGATTGATCCGATTGCCAACGGACCAAGTGCCAGAAAGGGAATTCAGCCAGGCGACCGCATCGTGAAAGTGGATGGAAAAAAAGTGGCCGGCATCGGACTTAAAAACGACGATGTACTTAAAATGCTCAAAGGACCCGAAGGTACAACCGTTGTACTGAGCATTTACCGCAAAGGGGTCAGGGGTTTGCGCGATTATACCATTACCCGTGGCGTTATTCCGCTTCATAGTCTTGATGCGGCTTTCATGATAGACCGCACGACCGGTTTCATCAAACTCAATTCGTTTTCGGCAACCACTTATCAGGAATTTACCGATGCCATGCTTAAACTGAAAAGCAGCGGTATGTCGAATCTGATTCTTGACCTGCGCGATAATGGTGGCGGCTTTCTCAACGATGCCGTCAGTATTGCCGATGATTTTCTGAGAGATGGAAATACAATTGTATATACCAAAGGCCGCCGACGTGACGAGAAATTTTATAAATCAAAAACAAACGGATTGTTTGAATCCGGAAAATTGGTTGTACTGATTGATGAATTCTCGGCTTCGGCCAGCGAAATTGTTGCCGGTGCTATTCAGGACAACGACCGCGGTTTGATTATCGGACGCCGCTCGTTTGGAAAAGGCCTTGTGCAGGAACAACACGAAATGAAGGATGGATCGGCTTTCCGCTTGACAGTGGCGCGTTATTACACACCCAGCGGTCGCTGTATTCAGAAACCGTATGAGCAGGGATACGAAGAATATTATCTCGAATTATATCAATCGCTTTTATTGAACGATTCGGCTGCGGTTGAATACAACATGAAGAAAAATGACTCCATTGTTTACCGCACCAAAAAAGGCCGTCCGGTTTATGGCGGTGGTGGAATCATTCCCGACTCGCTTGTGCTGCACGACTACGATTTTTCGGTGCCTTTCCAGAATGCATTCTTCGCATCCGGTCAGCTGTTCGAGCAGGTTTTTCAATATGTCGATGCCAACCGCAAAACATTGAAGCAGCAATACCCCAATATACAGCGCTTCCAGTCCGGTTTTCAGATCCCCGAAAGTTTAATGAATACCTTGTATGCTGCTGCAGGCATGAAGCGGAGCGACTATCCGGCAAAAGATCATCAGACAGCCATGGTATTTGTCAAAGCCAACATCGCGCGCGAATTGTACGGCACCGAAGCGTATTACAGAATCATCACCACAACCGACAACATGGTTGAAAAAGCGCTGCGGTATTTCAGATAAGGTTCTCTGTCTTTCACAAAGAAACTTATTCCTGATCTTATTATCCTGAATGTTAATTAAAGTACTGTTGTTTTTACGAACAACGAATCAAGCTTTTTTGCTTTGTAATGGAAGGCTGATCAGCGAATCCGACTGCCGGCCCATTCGCAACAGAAATGCATAGGTCTTTGCAGCAGTCTGATCGAAGAGCAGTTTCAGTTTTATATCCTTTCTGTGAAAACCAGTAACTAAAATTCCGTCCCGGTCAAACCAGTAGATTTCAATTTTGCTGATTTTCGGATTATAGAAAAAACATGTTTTGTAAAATCCTGATAGAAAAAATATTAACCATGATTTTTGTAAACAATTTTTTCAAAACTATTGTTTTGTAATAAAATTTAATATCTTTGGCCGCAAAATATGTAAACATGAAAATCAAAGGCCTGTTTCTGCTGATATACGCACTGATATTTTATACAAGCCCCGCCCAGATCATGTTCCAAAGACATTATGGTGGGAGTGGTGATGAAGCAGGTATCAATGCTATTCAAACCTCCGACGGTGGCTATATAGTTACTGGTTCAACCGAAAGCTACGGGCTTGGAGGATGGGATATTTATGCAATAAGAACCAATGAATACGGAGACACTATTTGGACCAGGACTTACGGAGGCACCGGTGATGATCTTGCAATCTGCTTAATCAAAACTTTTGATGGGAACTATGTTATTTCTGGTTATACAGATAGTTTTGGTGCGGGAAACAGTGACGTGTATTGCATTAAGATGAATCAAAACGGCGATACGGTTTGGACAAAAACATACGGCAGTACTGGGTCAGATCAATGTAATAGAGTTAATGAATGCTCCGATGGCGGATTATTATTTGTTGGTTATACACCTAATTTATTGTCTGGCTATTGGGATGTATATTGCATTAAAACCGACTTGCTGGGGGATACACTTTGGACCCGGACATTTAATAAACAAAACTCCAATTCTGGTTTTTCCGTCGTCCAAACCATGGATGGTGGTTACTTAATTGGTGCAATCACTTCAACATATGGCGTAAGCAACACAAAGGATGGATTTATCATAAAACTAAATGAGTTGGGTGATTCGGTATGGTCAAAATCAATTGACAAAGGAATGGATGATTGGGTTTCCTGTGTTGTTGAATTGAGCGGTGGGGATTTTGTTGTATCGGGTCGAACGAACAGCTTGGGATACGGAGGTTACGACACGTTTTTAGCGAGGTATGACAGCAACGGAAACGAAATCTGGTTTAAGAATTATGGAGGAACAGAGGATGAATCAGGTGGAAAAATTATTGTAACCAATGACTCGGGAATTATTTTTTCTGGCACAACCTATAGCTTTGGGCACGGTGCTGGAGATCTCTATCTTATAAAGCTAAATTTAAACGGAGACACACTATGGACTAAAACGTATGGTGGAAGTAACGATGATATGGGGGGGGCTCTATATATCAAACAAATGATAATGGATATATTACAGGAGGAATAACAAATAGCTATGGTAATGGAGTTGAAATGTATCTTGTAAAAACCCGAGCAGACGGCTTTGCCAGTTTGAAGGATGACGAATATTCTTTAAGCCAGATTCTTATTTTCCCAAATCCCTGTAGTGGGATTTGCAATCTTTCATTGAAAAAGAACTACAATACTCCCATCAGTCTACAGATTTTTGACCTGAATGGAAAGATGATATATAGGAAGGACAATCTGTTTTTTAGCTCTTTAAAAGAAACGATCGACTTGAACGCATTAGAACCCGGAATGTACTTTCTGAATTTTTCCGGAGATGACATACATGAAAGCTCAAAACTTCTGATTCAAAAATAAATTCTTATGAAAAACAAAGTATTGCTCTTTGCTAAAGCGATTATTTTTATTGTTTTAGCCACGGAATTAAAAATCAGTCTGGCTCAAACACAAAGCCAGCAACTACCTATCCCGTCTGAAAACGCATCGGTGATAAACTTTACTGATCCGGCAGCACCGGCTATTACAAATTTGCCAGCACATGATTTCTATGTTGATGGAGACCCAAATAATCCAGGAGATCCTCATAATGAGAATCACTTAGTACATTCAGATCCAGTTTTTATTGAAAGATACCTTGGACAGCACCCTATGTATGGGCAAACAATAATACATGATGCCGAGGGGAATTTGCTGTTTTTTATTGTGGATAATAATATATACAATCGATATGGTGTGGCGATGATTGATTATAATAGTATTCTTGCACAAACACCTGCGTTTTCCCGGATTTAATTTTCCGGTTTATTTTTATCAACGATTATATGAGTGCCATTATGTCAGTTTAAAATATGTGACAGGCCAACAGAATAATAGTTATTACAGTTTTAAATACCGATAGAAGAAATTCTCACCCGTTCTTACTTTTTCTCTCTCCCGATTTCAGCAATTCGATTGAGTAATTCGAGATCAAGCGCCAGAAAACTTTCGTGCAGATTCACTTCTTTAGAAGAAAAATGGCATTGGACACGAATACCGCCGGCAGTATCAGCATGCGGTTATTATCTGATTGAACATAGAATACTTCAGTGCCTCCGATAATCAATACTTCTTGCGGTTCGGATCGTTCACAATACTGTCGTAATTAATGGTGGTATCGTTGAAGAAATCTTCCGATTCGCGGACACGTTGCTTGTACGTGGTGTCCTCGTGCATTTCTTCTTCACCTTCATTGATTTCTTTCTGAATTTCTTTTTGTTCGTTGCCACATGCAGCAAGCATAAACATTGCAACTACGACTGAAAACACAAAGTACTTCATATTGTTTTTATTTCAAAGTTGTTGTTAGCGTTTTTTGTATTCTTCGAGGGCCTGCTCTGCTTTGAGGCGGTGTTCCTCATCATCGAAATAGCCTTTCGGATATTTCATATTCAAATCTTCGAGCACTTTCACCACACGTTTGGCAATAAAGAAATTCCGGTACCATTTATCATCAGCCGGCACAATAGTCCAGGGAATGGAAGGGCTGCAGCGATCGAAAATCTTTTCGTACACATCCATATATTCATCCCATTTTTTCGATTCTGTAATATCGGCAGGGTCGTACTTCCAGTATTTATCGGGCTTTGTCAGCCGGCGGCTGAAGCGCCTTACCTGCTCGTCGCGCGAAATATGCAGATAGAATTTCAGAATGATGGTGCCGCTGTCAACCAGCAGATTTTCGAACCCGTTGATGTATTCATATCTGCGTTTGATGATATCGGACGGCAGTAATTGATGTACTTCAGGCACCAGAATATCTTCGTAATGCGAGCGGTTGAAAATATGAATCATGCCCAATGGCGGTGTGTGCTTGTGAATAC
>CAYSCE010000066.1:0-12210 GCA_964429475.1 uncultured Bacteroidaceae bacterium
ATGAATAAAACAATAAGATTTTTCATTGAGGAAATGATTTGCTGCGAAATTATAAATTATCTGTGTGAAATCAAAAACGGATTGATCACTACTTATATAAAAAAAACCAGAGTCTGAATAAATCCATGACCCTGGTTCAATACTTTTCCCCCTTGAAAAATTAGCCTCTTCTTCTTTTCTTGCGCGAAGCCGGCAATGGTTCCTCAACAAATTCCTTCTCGTTCATATACACTTTCTTCCACATTTCATATTCTGAATGTGATATCTGTTTTTCAGCATATGCACGTTCAAGCTTGTTGAGCTTATCAAGCTTATCCGATTTTTTTCTGGTGCTTTCTTTAGCTTTCATAATAGTGTGTTTTGGGAGGCGAAAATTTAACTATGTTGTTAATTTTCAGATTTTTTTAGCCGTTACAAATATACTTCAAAAAGTTAGACATAAAATTTTTTATATATTTTTTAAAATAGTCCATTCATCGATATATTTTACTGTCTGGAATTAAACTGAATGTCATTTTCTGCAAAAACAAGCTTTCGCCGGATAAAGCAAACATAAATACAAGTCTTAATCCACATGTAACAATTAGGTCATTTCTCATATCTGAACATGAGCAAAAATTTCCTGAATTCAAATATTTTATCCGGAAAACACCATGTTGCAAATGACGCTTTCACTGATCATGTACAGCTTGTTAAATTAAATTTTAAATCATCGTTTGCAATTTAAACAGACCGGTTTTGATCGTAAAAAACACTATTTTTGGTCATTGATGTACCAAACCGTTACATCGACAGTAAAACCAATTACAAACAAACACCAATTCTTATGAAAAACCTGATTTATCTTTTGGCGATTTCTCTTTCACTGGTTATTGTTTCCTGCGGCTCAGGAAAAAAAGATGACGAAAAAGCAAAAACCGATTCAGCAGCAAATAGTGTAGTGGAAGTGGAAAGTTGGGAAGCTTTTCAACTTGCTTCAAATGACCTGAAAGCCTTTAAAGAAAAATTTGAAGGGAAAACGGTTCGCATTAAAAACATCCCAGTGGTGTATATGGGCGGTGATGCCAAACTTATAAACGGACTTGCTTATTCACCTACCGAAAACAAAGTTTCATCAACTTCGTGGGAGGCTGATAAAGCAGCAAAAAAAACCGGTCTTTTTCATGCTATTGGCGATAAAAAATGTGTAATCAACCCCGATATGAAATACACTTTTGTTTTTGATATGAAGTTTGCTGAGCCATTTGATAAAACAAAAATTAAAGAACGTGAAAATAAAGATGAAGAAAATGGCGACATGGTGCTGGTTTTTCATTCATTGGTAACCGTTGAATCAAATGCCGTGACTTCAGAAGGATCAGGTATTAAAATGGACAATTGCGTGTTGAAAAATGTTGAAACTAAATAGTTTCATTCAGCTTCTGCTAAACCACTCCCTATCGGAGTGGTTTTTGTTTTTTTGTATCCGGCCAATTCATAAACAGGCAAATTTGTAACTTTACCTCAAATTTCAGCTCATGCGTATTGTTACATTGATCGTGACTTCCTTTCTGTTTCTGCTGGTATCAGCACAGCAACAAACGCCAAAAAACATCATTGTTTTTATCGCCGATGGAGGTGGTTATAATCAAATGCTTTGTACCGATTATTATCTGTACGGCGACTCGGGTAAATCGCCCATGGCTTCATTTCCTGTGCAGCTGGCCATGAGCACCTACAACGGATCGCTGCAATCGCAGGGCGCAACATGCTACGACAGTAAAAAATTCTGGACCGATTTTAATTATGCCATGGCCGGTTTTACCGAATCGGCCGCCTCGGCAACGGCCATGGGAACAGGTTTCAAAACACACAACAGCATGATTGGTATGAACCTCGATGGAAATCCCATGACCAACATTATGGAAATTGCCAAAGCAAAAGGCAAGAAAACCGGCGTGATCACTTCGGTTCCATTCTGTCATGCTACGCCGGCAGGTTTTTCGACACATACAAAATCCAGAAAAGGATTCAGCGAAATCACCGACCAAATGATCTTTTCAGGCACACTCGACGTGGTGGGCGGTGCCGGTCATCCATGGTACGACGACGCAGGAATCCGGACCGATTCGGCCAATCAGCGCTATATTGACACGTTGCTGTACAATTTTCTGAATATGGGTGGAAACTTCACACTGGCCGATCAGCGCAGCGAAATCCGTGATTTGATAGATAATAAAAATGGTATTGCTCCCGAAAGATTATTCATGCTCGCTCCGGTTTCATCCAATCTGGCCGAGGCCAGACCGGGTGAATCCAGTATGCCTTTCGATGTTCCTGTAAATCCTTCAATTCCCACGCTGGCCGAAATGTCGCTTGCAGCACTCAACACATTAAACGATGAAGGCCGGAAAGTTCCGGGCGATCGTCCGGGCTTCATACTCATGATTGAAGGCGGAGCCGTCGATTGGGCCGACCACGACAACAATTTGCCACGCATGATTGAAGAATACAGCTGGTTCTACAACACCGTCGACTCGGTACAACAATGGCTGAAAGAAAAAGGATTGCTGGATGAGACACTGATTATTGTCACCAATGATCACGAATGCGGCTATCTGTGGGGGCCGGGCTGCGAAGGATCTACCTTTGTTGCCCCCAAAAACAATGGTAAAGGGACATTACCCGACTACAAATATTACAGTACAAACCATTCAAACTCGCTGGTACCCTTCTTTGCCAAAGGTCCGTCGTCGGAAATTTTTTATAGTTTCGCCGATGAAACCGACAGTGTACGCGGTCCTTATCTGACCAATTCCGAAATAGCTCTGGCAGTAAAAATGCTCTGGGGAAACGAAGCCAGTCTGCTGCCACTTGTTAGTACTTCTGCAGCGCAGCACCAATTCATGGTTACCCTGCCCTGCCCCGATGCAGAAATTCAGTGGTTTGTAAACGGAAATCCCGTATCGGGTGCCAACAGTGTACAATTTACTTTTGGTATTAACGTTTATCAAAAGCCAACAAAAGTGCACTGCGAAGTAATCTGTGGCGAGACCTATTTTCAAACACAAACCTTTGAAATCTATGAACACCGGTAAAAATATTCTCCTGATTCTGGCCCTGTTAGCCTCTTCCCCGATTTTATTGCAGGCACAAAACGATATTACCGGCACGGGATTGAAAAATCATTTCTTCACCGGAGGCAATCTGGGTCTTACTTTTGGTAATGAGACCAATATTGAGGCTGCGCCCTTGTTTGGCTATCATTTCTCCAATATTTTCAGTGCCGGTATCGGCGGTAGTTACAATTACTATCACTCTCGATACTACAATTCAAGCCTGAACGTTTTCGGCGGGAGTGTTTTCGTCCGGATACAGCCATTGCGGCCCGTTTTTCTGCATGCCGAATATCAATACCTGACTTACAAAACCAATATATTCAATGCACCCACCTATACCAATCAGCAAATTGTCAGCGAAGGATTGCTGCTTGGGGCCGGGTATCGCGAGTATTTGTCGCCCAGGCTCAGTACGGTCATTATGCTGTTGTACGATTTCAATTATACCATCTATACGCCATATTCAAATCCGGTTTTGCGGTTTGGAATTGAATATGCATTCCCGGCAAAGTAGTATTTCAGCCATGTCACAAATGCATTTCATATCCGATAGCTGCATGCCACAAACCGGAAACTGACGCAAATGAACCTTTCGCCGGAAATTTGCTATTTTTACAGCACGAAAGTGTGAAAAACAAAATGCGCTGCATCTTACAAGGCAAAATTCCTGAGTCATGAAAACTACAATTTTATCTTTTGCGTTGATGCTTATATTAAGCATTTTTGTTTCAACCCTTCTTCCAGCACAGGGCACCTTAAAAGGTACTGTGATTGACAGCCTGACCGAAGAGCCTGTTCCGTTTGCCAACGTATATGTAAAATACGGTGACAATTTAATCGGGGCTCAAACCGCACTCGATGGTTCTTTCACCATTAAACCCATCCCTTCGGGAACATATAATTTATATGTGTCGTTTGTGGGTTATGGTGATAAAATAATTACTGACATTGCCATCAAGAACGACAAAATCACTTTTCAGAACAACATCGCTCTGACGTATGGCACAGATCTGCCGCCTGTGGTTATTGCCGGAGAAAAGGCACTCGTAGATCCTGAAGAAGTAAGTGGCCAAACACTCGACAACCTGGTTCTCCGTTCAATACCAGATAACAGCAACATCAACAAGATAGCGGCAATTTCGGGCAGCGATATTCAGGTGAGCGACGATGACAGTGAGATTTATTTCCGCGGATCACGTTCAGGCGATGCTCTGTACATTATTGATGGTATGAGAATGATCAACCCGCAGGCTTTTTGTCCCGGGCTGGCCATTGGTAACATGACCGTTTATACGGGTGGAGTTCCTGCCAAATACGGCGATTTTACCGGTGGTGTCATTGTCATCGAAACACAAAGTTATTTTGATTGGCTTGCACAGCAGGAATCAGAAAGACTTAGAAACGGGGGAAATTAAAAAATAAGGATTATGCAGTTTCTGTTGAGCAGAGTCAATAAAAACCAAACGGATGAAGATCTGATTGCCGCTTACATTGAGAGCGGCAATCCGAACAACATCGGGGTTCTGTTCGACCGTTACGCACGCCTGGTCATGGGGGTATGCCTGAAATATCTGAAAGACGAAGATGAAGCAGCCGATACCACCATGACCATTTTTAAAAACCTGCTGGAAACCATTGGCAATTATAACATCCGGATATTCCGGGCCTGGCTGTACACGTACGCCAAAAACGAATGTCTGATGAAACTGCGGAAAGTAAAACCTGTAGTTTGCTCCATCGATAAAGTAGCATTTGGTCTGGCCGGCGAAGAAGATGACGAGGAACGCATCGATCTGCCGATTGAGCAACTCACCGAAGCCATTGCCAGTCTGAAAAACGATCAGCAGGTTTGTATACAAATGTTTTTTCTTGATAATCTTTCGTACAACGAAATCAGCGACAAAACGGGATACAGCTGGAAAGAGATCAAGAGCCATATTCAGAACGGGAAACGAAATTTGCGAAACATTTTAATCAGCACCGGAAATGAACAATAAAAATCACATATCGCCTCCGGATTCCGAAGACGATCCTTTCCTGAGAGACGCTCAGGAAGGGTGGTCGCAGTTCCCTGGCGCACGGTCTGGCTGGTGGAAAAAGAAACTGCTTTTCAGTGCCTTCCTGATGGGAAAATCGTGGAAAGCATTGCCCGCGCCCGGCAAACTGGCGTTCGGTACATTGTCGTCGGTAACCATTATTGCAGTGGCCGCCGTTACCATACCCTTCAACTTTTCGCCAAAAGAAAAGGTGGTCGCACAACAGGAACAAAGCGCCGCTCCGATAACCAGCACAAGTACCGGCGAAAAAATGCAGGAAGAAATTTCTCCGGAACAAATAAATATTGAAACTGCTCAACACGTTCCGGTTTTATTCGATGGCTTTATTCCATTTGCCGGCGATCAAACATCTCCTGTTTATGCGGCTGAAGCCGAAGCGAAAGATGAAATGGTTGCCGAAGCTGATATGGAAACAACCACAACATTTTTTTCGTCCGGCCTTATTAGTGATAGCGACAATGCTATCAACCGCATGAGCACTAAAAAATCCGAAATACAGAAAAGCCCCGACGATGCATTGTCGTACATATGGGTAGGCCAATACCGTATGCTGGATTATGAAACACTCGGATATTCAGGTGATGATAAAACAAAACCAGCAGCCGCTTCAGGCAGTCTGGACACCAGATTCAGCAATGCTTCGGAAAAAGCAGATGTTCCACCTTCTGTTTCTTACGACACTGTTCCATATAAAACATTTGTCAGCAATGCGGCCACACAGCTTAAATTAAGCAATTACGACGACGCCGAATATCAGTTTAAAAAATTACTGGTACAACGTCCTGCCGATGAAAACGCTTTGTTTTATCTTGGTTACTGCGCCTATAAAAAAGGCGAATATGCCAAAGCGCTCAGCTATTTTGAACAAACGCGCAATTCGCAATACAAAGCATTCGGGCCCGACGCTGATTACTTCACAGCGCGCGTGTATCTGCTCACAAACGAGCGCACCAAAGCGCGAAACCTGTTGCGAAAAATTGCGAAAAACGAAGGCCTGTATCAACAGGAAGCCGATGAATTATTAGAAAAGGAATTTCATGAGTAAATGGCTGCTTACCGTATTTTTGCTCAGCATAGGGCTGATGAGCCTTGCGCAGCCAATCAGCGGAACCATCACAAATGCTGATGGAAAGCCCGTTTCCGATGTGCATGTGTATTGCTTTGGTAAAAATGTCGGTGAAGTATCCGATGCAAACGGCCATTACAGCTTCGATCCGGCTGGATGCGACCGCATTGTTTTCAAACATCTGTATTACAAACAACAGATTCTGACTGCCGAATCACTGCGAAAAAAACCAAACATTGTGCTTGAGGATACTGTTTATCTTTTCAAAGTTGTCGATATTTATTCAAAAGCAGTTATTCCTATATTGCCCGATACGCCGCTGTTTGTGCATGATTACGAAATTGTGAATGACCGCATTTATATGTGTGCTTTTTTTCAGCGCAAGCTGAATAATTCCGTATTACTATGTACCGATTTATATGGACGTATCATTGATTCGGATGATCTGACTGAAACAGGTGATTTGTATCAGGATCCTGAAGGTGGAGTGTACATCACGCAGAAAAACTATGCATTTCAGGTTTTTGTTGAAGAAAACCGCATTGTTTTTTCGGAACCATTCGACAGCAAGCATGTGGTAAATGCGCGTGAACACTGGTCGCACTCGGTTGGTGACAGCGTGGTGCTGCAATATTATTATTACCGCAATCAGGGTGTAGGTTATTATATACGGCATCTGCCATCGGACAGTGCAGCATTGTTTCTTGAATTTGTTGATGAAGAGGCGCTGGCGCGCATGCAGTGGGGCAGCTTTTTCGACGGGAATGAATATGATAAGCGCTTCGAAGAACTGATTGTATATAAGCCGGTGCAGATTCCGATTTTTTTCAGAAAAGACGATATTCTCGCTTTTAATTTTATTACCTGGAAGATTGAGCACTTTAGTCACAGCGGCGAAAAAATCAGCGAAACCGACATGCAGTACGGCGACAAAAACAAACTGGAGAGAGAAATTTATTTTGATTCTTATACTGGAAAATATTATGGCCGGCAGGTGAAAAACGGCCTCAACAGCCTGATTGAGATAGATATCAATACCGGAAAAATGGTGCAGTTTTTTTCATTTAAGGGATATCCGCACATTGAAAAGCTGCGTGTTTCGAATGGCGTGTTGTATTTTATTTATAAGGATTACAGCGGCGATCAGTATAAGCGACTGTATAAAAGTCCGCTCAATGATATGGTGGCGGGGCGGTAAAGGCGCAACGCACAAGGCACAACGCATAAGGCATAGGGCATAGGGCATGCGGCACGACGCCATAAACCTAAAGCCTGATTCCTTGTGACTGACGCCTGATGACTAACGCCTGTTGACTGAAGCCTGATAGCTGATGCCTGACGACTGATAGCTGGCGGCGAGTGGCTCAGAGCACAGGGCATGCGGCACAAAATCCAGAAGGTCGATACGACAGTCAACACTTCGTTCCGATAGCCATCGGAACCGCCGCTAATGACACACTTGCTTAAAACTCTGAAAATCAACAAAAGAAGTCGAAAGTAATTCCCGTTCACCGAGACGGGATCTCATTCGGAACTCCCGCCTCTTTCTTTTGTTGATTTTCGCTGCCGACTCAAGATAGCTATCGTGATCGACGGAGTTTACCCCGCTACCGCAACTCTCGTAAAGGTCTGTTCTACTGTCTATCCTTCGTTCCGATAGCCATCGGAACCGCTCAGGATGACAGCGGCGGGGCTCAGCGTGACAGCAGCTTTTTTGTCATTTTTTTCACGATAGCTATCGTGATAGGTTGCAAAACGTGTTTTGCTGGTGGTCTCAGTGTGACAGAGGCGGGCTAAAATATCAGGGATGTCGCACGGAATTCGTATTTTTGTGTAATAAAACAACAAAATGGCATTGATCATTTTTATATTATTGCTGTTGAACGGTGTGTTTGCGATGTTTGAAATTGCCATGGTTTCGTCGCGGCGGGCGCGTCTGCAGGAGCGGGCTTCGAGAGGCAGCAACGGCGCAAAAACAGCATTGAAATTATTGAAAGATCCCGACAAAATGTTTTCGGCCATTCAGGTTGGAATTACGCTTATCGGCATTGTAAACGGCGCGCTCGGCGGTATTTCGTTTGCCGATGACCTCACGCCACATATTGCATCTATTCAGGGTTTGGAGAAATATGCGCCCACCATTTCCATGCTGATTGTGATCGGACTGATTACCTATCTGTCGCTTGTAATTGGTGAACTGGTGCCGAAATCGCTGGCCATGAACAACGCCGAGCCCATTGCTGTATTTTTGTCTCCGGCCATGAATATGCTGCGACGTGTGATGTATCCTGTGGTGTGGCTGCTGTCGGTATCGACAAAACTGATCCTTCGTCTTTTCGGAGTGCGTAAAAAAAACGAGCCGCCGGTGACAGAAGAGGAATTGCGCATGATGCTCAAACTTGGCTCTGAAAGCGGTATTATTCACAAAGAAGAATCAAAACTCATGCACGAAGTGTTGCGTTTTGGTGATAAAAAAGCTGTTCAGGTGATGACGCAGCGCCACGATGTAGACGTGATTGACATTCATTCCAGCGAAGAGCAGATACTGGAAATGGCCGAAAAAACAGCATTTTCGAAACTTCTTGTTGTAGACTCATCCATTGACAATATTGTTGGAGTTGTGGCTGTGCGCGACATTCAGACAAAATACATTTCAGAAAAAAACATTCGCTTACAAGATATTATTACCGAGCCGGTGTATATTCCTGAGCAAATGCTGGCGGTACGTATGATAGAATTGTTTCAGCGCACCAAAAATCACTTTGGCGTTGTGGTGGATGAATACGGAACTATGTCGGGAATTATCACGCTGCACGATCTGATCGAAAACATCATGGGTGATCTGCCATTGATCGATGACGTGTATGAACCCGAAATTATTCAGCGTGAAGACGGCTCGTGGCTTGCCGATGGCACTATGTTGTGGAGCGAACTGGCCGAAAAGCTCAACGTAAAAGTGCCCCCGGAAGAAGCAGATTTGCTGAGTGGTATCAACACCATTGGCGGATATGCGATGGTGAAACTCAATAAAATTCCGGCTGCCGGCGATGTGTTTCATGCTGCCGGATTCCGCTTTGAGATTGTGGATATGGATGGGAAGAGAGTGGACAAAATGCTGATCAGTAGTGAGTAGTGAGTGGCCAGTTGCCAGTAGCCAGTAGTCAGTAGTCAGTCGCCAGTAGCTCGTAGTCAGTGGTCAGTGGTCATCCGCCGCGGCGGAAGAAGGATAACAATATTTCAGTCAAACTTCACTTCATCCTTCGGAATTCCTTGTTCGCTGTTCATTATTCAAGGAGGTTCCGGTGATGGTCAAGGATAAGAAAAAAGACATTCATTAGCACTTGAATTATAATCATTACATTTGCTTAAATGAACGCGAAACTGAAAATCATGTGCTGCTGTTTTATGCTGATGCTTGCCGGCATTGCCGCACACGGGCAGGACAATACACGCGGTTTTGATTATGTCAATTTTACCGGAGGGTATCATTTGGGACACACGCAACAATTGGATGCAGGTCTTTCGCTTTCATATAATATGAATGAATCCATTTTCGAAGAATTTGTTTATCATGGACCATATCTGAAATGCGGCTACAACTGGGGCCATGGCAACTTATTTCATGTAAATGCAGGCTACGAACATGTTGGGTATTTTATGATTTTTGTGGGACGAATAAATTTAAACGGTTATTCCGATTTCAGCCGGAATCAGTACACCCTGCTGCCCGAAATTGGTTTGACACTACTTGGGTTTCTCAATCTGACCTACGGATATAATTTTAATCGGAGCCAGGAAGATTTTTATCAAATTTCGGGACACTATGTTGGCATTGACATTCACTGGGCGCTTATTGATCTGAAATATCCGAAATCACGGAAAAACAATTAGATATTTCGCATGAAAAAAATACTTATTATTTTGCTGATATGTTTTGCTTTCACCTCGTGTAAAACCAACTACAACCTGCAGGGAATCTGGTTTGGAGCAAAATCTATATATGACAATGATGCTTTGTCTAAATCTGCATTGCCAGTACTGATGGATTTTTCGGACGACTCGGTATTTGTACAATCGCTAAAAAGAAACGAGCAGGAACGAAATGCAAACACACACATGTTTGATTATTCGATCAGAAAGAATAAGCTTGTTGTGGATACAGTAGCTTTTATCATAGAACAAATCACCAGCGATAGTCTGCATCTGAGTCTGGCGGAAAACAGAAAGCTGGAATATTTTTTCACAAAACAGGAACCCCTCATTTCTCCTAAGGATCCAGGGTTTTATCATCACGCGTATGCCCTGACCAGTAGCACCGTCAGCGACACTATTGATTTCATCAACGATTCAACGGCCCTCAACATCGGACAAAATTTCGACAACACATGGGGAGGCAGCAGCAAATGGGATGTAGCCGAATACAAACAAATGCGCTTTCTCATTCTGGAAGATATAGAAACATATTATTTAATGCTTAAAGAAATGCCGGATCATTCGATTTGTCTGCATTCATATTTTCTCAATGAAAAAGATTTCGAGTGTCTTCCAATCACTACAAAGCGCGACACGAGCGGATTAGCGGGCAAATGGGCTAATGTTTATGATGAAACCAGCAACATGCCGCCTCCACCAACAGAAGACATCACGTATTATGATATTAAGGTCCATATACAAAACAGTATGGTAGAAGTAGAAAAACACCATAGAAAGAAAATTTTCTCATGGGAACTCAATTCTACCAACGAGATCATGATTCTTACATCCGATGATGGTTCGCGACAGGAATTATGGAAAATTGTTGAGATTGGGCATGATGAACTGATTCTGGAACAGACGGATTTATTCAGGTCAGAGGTGATAACGTTGTATTTGAAACGGGAGGTGAAGTGATGTCCGGAAACGGAGGCGCTGCGGCTGTCTATCCTTCGACGGAGTTATCCCCGCTGTCTCCTTCGATACGTCCGCCAGCTGGCGGACACTCAGGATGACAGCGGCAAGGCTAAGGATGATAGTAGCAGGGCTGAATGTGACAGCAGCTTGGCTCAGCATGATAGCGGCGGGTCGCCGCGGCGACTCAACATGAAAGCGGTGAGGCTTAGCGTTAGAGTAATCCGAATTCAGCGCTATTACAATCTCTACGAACAAAAATTTATTACATTTGTGTTGAATCGAAAAACGAAATCGATATTTTTTTTTAAAAACACAAAACCTATGAAACTCTGCTGGGTGACTATTCACGTGACGGATATGCAACAATCGAAACAATTTTATTGCGATGTTATTGGATTGAAAATCAAGCGGGAATTCGCTCCTCGTGAGGGTTTCAGCATATGCTTTTTTGAAGGTAATGGCGCCGATTATGAGCTGATTGAAGATGCCTCGGCGCGCGATGAAGTATCATTCAGCAACAGTGTTTCGGTTGGATTTCAGGTAGATTCGCTCGACGAAAAAATAGCTGATCTCAGAAGCAAAGGTGTTGAAAACATCATCGGGCCTATTGCACCATCGCCAAACGACCGCTTCATTTTTATCAAAGACCCGGATGGCATGACAGTGCAGATTGTGGAGCATAAGTGAATCATGTAATTGCATACAGTACTACATCAGATAATACTGATTCAAAATCAGGAATAAAATGAGAATCGTCATATCGTTACTATTGGTATTGTCCTTATTCTTTTCATCATGCGACAATAAAAAAGCAAATGACAAGAGCTCCGGAAATGATATTCATTTATCAAAGAAAGAATTCTACGAGCATAAAATGAAAGAAAAAAACTTTCAGCTGAAAATGCTGGGACCATGCGAAGATGTGCCCGGAGACACACCTGGAGAAACTCAGGATGTTTTCATTGACTCCAAAAACATTAGCGGAACCAACGCGGTAGTTGAATTCCGATTTGTTGATGATTGCTGCATGGAATTTTCAGGAGATTATGATATCCAAAACGACACGCTCACTTTTCAATATGAGCAAATAAATGACGTC
>CAYSCE010000067.1:0-11854 GCA_964429475.1 uncultured Bacteroidaceae bacterium
CGTCGCTTCCGGACGATGGAATGTTGTTTTTGTCACTGAAGACTATTTGAGACAGCCCCCTTAGTAATAGTATAAAAAGACTACGCCCAACCTGAATTATTTCATCAAATCCGCAATGAAACGGTCGACAAACAACAGGCCTGAACGTGTGATTGTCAGCGACTTTTCGGTTATGCGGAAATATTGTGGGGTCTGCGATTTTTGCACAGATTGCAGAAGTTCGTTTACAGCTTTTTCACCAAACAAACGCATCATTTCATCCAGCTGAATACCGCTTACCATGCGCAAACGTGTCAGCAGAAATTCGTTGTATATATCGGTTGCACTCAATGTTTCGCTTTCGAAAACCGGCTTCTGGTCATTGATTCCGGCAATGTATTGCTGAATATCCGACACATTCCACGATCTTGTTTTACCGTCGAACGAATGTGCCGATGGCCCAAGACCCAGGTATGGAGCGCCTTTCCAATAAGCACTGTTGTGTTTCGATTCGAATCCGGGTAAACAAAAGTTGCTGATTTCGTATTGTATAAATCCGCAGGATTCCGCTTTTTCTACAGCGCGCAAATACGTTTCGGCTTGTTCATCTTCGTCAATGTTTCTTAAAACACCTTTATTGATGCGGTTTTCGAGTATGGTGCCTTTTTCAACGGTGAGCGAATACATACTCAGATGTTTTACGCCGGAATGACGGAGCTCTTCAATGCTGCGAAATAATTCTTCCATACTGGCACCCGGAAGTCCGTGAATAAGGTCGGCGCTGATATTGTCGAAACCAGCTTCTACAGCGTCTTTCAGGGCTTGCCGACATCGTGTGGCATTGTGCCGGCGTCCAAGATACTGCAACTCATTGTCGTTGAATGATTGTGTTCCGATACTGATTCTGTTCACGCCGTGACTTTTCCAGAAAAGAAGTTTTTCGGGCGTGACATCATCGGGATTGGCTTCAATAGTTACTTCGGCGCGATCGTTAATCTTAAAAAACCGATTTGCTGCTGTTATAATTTCGCTGAATTCCTGCTCTGTGAGCAGTGAAGGAGTGCCGCCTCCGAAATAAATTGTCTCAACAGTTCCTTCTATCTCATCTTTGCATAGCTCTGCTTCGCGGCACAGCGCCTGCACAAATTCAGCACGCCATTTTTTCGACGCAACCGAAAAGAAGTCGCAGTACGGACATTTTGAATGACAGAATGGTATGTGAATGTAGAGGTGAGACATTTGTAGTTGTCAGTATTCAATAGTCAGTAGCCAGTTATAAGTTATAAGTTTTGGGTTATGAGTTATTGGTAGTAGTCAGTAGTCAGTTATGGGGGACATTTGCAACTGGCCACTTCCACAGCACCTTTCCACTTTATGAACTTTACAAACTTTCTACTCAAGCATCACAGCGTTAGTAAGCTCTCTCGTTGCGGCCTTCAATAAAATTTATGAACGATTGAGTAACAACGCGGTTACCGCCGGGTGTGGGATAGTCGCCGGTGAAATACCAGTCGCCTCTGGTTTTCAGCGCCAGGTGCAGGTTTTCGATGCTCTGAAACACGACATTTATTTTTGCATGGATGCCTTTGGGTGTTATCATCGTTGCAATTTTTTCCGAAATCTGCAAGGCGGTAAATGGCTTGTAAATTTTCTTTACATAATTCACCATTTCTTCGCTTGGCTTGTTGATTTGTTCTTTGCAAAGTTTATACACTTCGTCGATGATGTGTGTCTGTTTGGTGTCGTGCAGAAGCTCAATGGCAGCGCGGAAAGCAATGAAGTCGCCCAGTTTGGCCATGTCGATTCCGTAGCAGTCGGGATAGCGGATTTGCGGTGCTGAGGAAGCAACCAGAATACTTTTTGGCTCGAGCCTGTCGAGAATTTTAATAATACTTTGTCGCAGTGTGGTGCCGCGGACAATGGAATCATCAATTACTACCAGATTATCGATGCCGTTGCGCACCAGACCGTAGGTCACGTCGTAGATGTGATCGACCAGATCATCGCGTTCCTTGTCGGTGGTGATGAAGGTGCGCATTTTCATGTCTTTCACTGCAATGGTTTCGGCGCGTGGATGCAGTTTTAAAATTTCATCAATGGCTTCTGTTGTCGGATTTTTGAGTGCCAGAATTTTGTCGCGTTTTACTTTATCGGTAAAGTCGAGTAAAGACGCATACATGCCCATAAACGCAACAATGGCCGTGTTTGGAATGTACGAAAACACCGTGTTTTCAACATCGTAATCGATGGCTTCGAGCACCTGCGGAACGATGAGACGACCGAGTTTTTTACGTTCCTTATAAATTTCAGCATCAGTACCGCGTGAAAAATAAATACGTTCAAACGAACAATATTTTTCTTCTTTTGGTTCAATGATTTGTTCTACAGTATAGGATCCGTCGCGTTTTACAATGAGAGCCTGACCGGGTTTCAGCTCCTGCACATCTTCGTAATGGATGTTAAACGCCGTTTGAATGACCGGTCGTTCGGAAGTTGCAACAACAATTTCATCGTTGGCATAGTAGAATGCAGGCCGGATTCCGGAAGGGTCGCGCATTACAAACGCATCGCCGTTACCAACCATACCCGACAGAACATAGCCGCCATCCCACATTTTGCTTGATTTGCGCAGAATATCCGGAATATTCAGTTCATTGGCAATATGTTCTGAAATATCTATACGCGGCATTCCTTCTGCTTTATAGCGCTGATACAAGACATCATTTTCCTCATCAAGATAATAACCGATTTGTTCCATGATGGTGACTGTATCGGCAGTTTCGACCGGATGTTGTCCCTTTTGTATCAACTTCTGAAAAAGTTCTTCAGCATTGGTCATGTTGAAGTTTCCGGCCAGAATCAGATTGCGGGTCTTCCAGTTATTGGGGCGGATAAACGGGTGTACGTATTTGATGTTGTTTTTTCCGAAGGTGCCGTAACGCAGATGTCCGAGGAAAACTTCACCGGTAAAATCAATATTTTCTTTCAGATAATCAAGGTCGAGATAGCGCGGAGACTGAGCGTTTTTTAACTCATGCAATGGCGCGAAAGCCTGATTGAATGTGTCAATGATAGGTGTGGCAGAGTTGCTTCGGATGCGGTTGATGTAGGGTTTGCCGGGAGGCATGTCCAGTTTTACGCAGGCCAGTCCGGCTCCGTCCTGACCGCGGTTGTGCTGCTTTTCCATCAGCAGCGACATTTTCTGAAGGGCATATACAGGGTTGCCGTATTTGGCAAGATAAAATTCCGCAGGCTTGCGGAGGCGCAGAAACGCAATTCCACATTCGTGCTTAATGGCTTCGCTCATTGCTGGGTTTGAATTTGATGCAAAGTTACTGAAAAGCATTGAACTGTCAAAATGCACAACGCACAAGGCACAACGCACAAGGCACAAGTCGCATCCACCGCGGCGGACACAAAGCATAGAGCATGAGGCAAAGAGCATGAGGCATGCGGCCTGTAGCGCACAGCGCTTTTGAGTGGAAAGTTCTCAAGTTAAAAGTTCATAACGGATATTTGGCGCAAGGTCACGCTCCGCCGCAGTGGAGCCAGCTCTCAGCTCTAAGTAGTCAGCTCTCAGCCCGCCGCAGTGGAGAGAAGGAAGCTCCATTATGTCTGCCGCCTGCCGCCTGGTATCACATTTTCAAACTTGTTATAGCTTGCCACGTTTTACGTGGTTTCACATGATCAGCACATCATTTACCTTCCCACATTCCCACATTTCCACATTTCCACACCAAGCATCAATCATACCATCACATTATCCTTTGTATATCGGCTATAAAGATTAAATTTGCACCTGCAACAGAAGCCATGTCGGAGCAAAGAAGTTTTACCAATCGCAAATTGTTTTTTTATGTGCTGTTTTCCGCAACAGGACTTGCGTTTGTTATTAAACTTTTTATGATTCAGATTGTGAGTGACCGTTACAAATTATCGGCCGATGAAAATGCGCTCCGTTATATCTATGATTATCCGGCCCGTGGTCTGGTGTACGACCGCAACGGTAAATTGATGGTGTATAATGAAGCCACGTTTGACCTGATGGTGGTGCCGAAGGATATTGAACAGCTCGACACTGCGCGCTTATGCAAATTGCTTGATCTTGATCGTGAAGAATTCCGCAAGCGACTCAAAAAGGCAATTACTTATTCAGGATATCAGCCCACTATTTTTGACAGTGACCTGCCCGAGCATGTGTACAGCCGCTTTCAGGAAGAGAAGGCACAATATAAGGGATTTTATATTCAGACCCGTACCAAAAGGAAATATCCGATGTCGATTGCGCCGCACCTTTTGGGTTATATCAGCGAAGTAAATCCTGTAATTCTCGAAAAGGATCAGTATTATCGTCCGGGAGACTATATCGGATCCAGCGGCATCGAAAAGTCCTACGAAAAGGAACTCCGTGGCGAAAAAGGATTGCGGGTGATGGTGGTAGATGTGCACAATACCGTTCAGGGAAGTTATCAGGATGGAAAACTCGACAGGACGCCGGTGGCAGGGAGCGATTTGTACTCCACTATTGATGCGGATCTGCAGGCATATGGCGAAAAACTTATGGTCAACAAACGGGGCAGTATTGTAGCGATTGAACCATCAACGGGCGAAGTGCTGGCGTTGATCAGTGCTCCACTGTATGACCCGAATCTTTTGGTAGGCCGCACCAGATCGAAGAATTATAAGATGTTGCAGGACGACTCGCTGAATCATCCCTTGTACAACAGAGCCACCATGACCCGTTATCCGCCAGGAAGTACATTTAAAGTGGTGAATGGGCTGGCCGGTCTGCAAGAGGGCTTGATTGACGAGAATATCATGTTTTCGTGTGGCGGCGGATATTATCTGGACCATACACATACCATCGATTGCCACTCACATCCAAGTCCGCTTTCAATCCGCAGTGCTGTGGCGTATTCATGTAATTCGTGGTTTTGCTGGGCTTTCAAAAAGTTTGTCGACAACGATAAATTCACTTCTTCGAGAGAGGGATATGACCGCTGGCGTACTTACATCGATAAGCTGGGTTTTGGCCATGCTCTTGGAATTGATTTACCGAATGAATTCGGTGGTTATATTCCCGAAGTTGATTTTTATGATCGCATGAAAGGAAACAAGCAGTGGCGCGCCAATTCCATTGTTTCGGTGGCCATTGGTCAGGGCGAAATCGGTGCGACGCCTTTGCAGCTGGCCAATCTGACGGCCATCATTGCCAACCGTGGTTATTACATTACACCACATGTTGTCAGGGCCATTGGCAATGAAAAGAATCTGAATAAAAAATATATGACCCGCATCGAAACCGGGATTGATAGAAAATATTACGAAATAATTGCCGACGGCATGGCGCAGGCGGTTACGGGCGGTACGGCTACCATAGCGGCCATGAAGGATATTATTGTGTGTGCAAAAACGGGTACTGCGCAGGATCCGCCGCGAAAAAATCACTCTGTATTTATTGCTTTTGCACCGAAGGATAATCCGAAAATTGCCATTGCCGTGCTGGTCGAAAACTCAGGCTTTGGTGCCACCTATGCTGGTCCTATCGCCAGTCTGATGATCGAATATTATCTGCATCGCAAAATTGAACGTACCGATGTCGAAGAACGAGTGCTCAATACCATATTGCTTAATCCGAACAAATGATCCAGACAGAAGCAAAAACAGGTAAAATGGATTTCTGGGTGTTGTTTATCTACATCGCTCTGATGCTTGTCGGGTGGCTGAGTGTTTTTGCAACCGGCTACCGGGGCGGCCCGGTCAACATATTTGATTTTTCGATGGCGTATGGTCGTCAGACCGTCTGGATTATTACTTCACTCATTATTGGTTTGCTGATGTTGCTGATCGATGCGCGTTATATACCCCGTGCTTCTTTTCCGGTGTATGTGGTAGTGCTTGGATTGCTTGTTCTTGTTCTTGCATTGGGAACAGTTATTTCTGGAAGTCGCTCCTGGATTGATCTTGGCGCAGGTGTTCGATTGCAACCTTCTGAATTTGCCAAATATGCAACTGCTTTGTTTCTTGCCAAATATCTGAGTATTCCCGGCGTCAGATTCGAAAACAAAAAGTCGCGTCAGGCCATGATGCTCATCGTTTTTATCCCTGTACTGCTGGTCTTGTTGCAGGGCGATACTGGCTCTGCTATTGTGTTTGGTTCTTTCCTCCTGTTGTTTTACCGGATTGGTCTGCCGGGTTTTTTTGTATTTCTGGTTTTTTATATTGTGGCCCTTTTTGTGGCCACTCTTATGATAAAACAGTTGGTCCTGATTCTGATTTTACTTGGCGTTTTTTCGCTTCTGGTTTATTTCGGGCGTCAGTATCGCGAAAAAATCATCCGGTATCTGCTCATGTTTTGTTTTTCGGTTGTGTTTATAATTTCGGTGAATTATATTTTCGGCACAGTGCTAAAACCTCACCAAAAGGACCGTGTCAACGTGCTGATCGGCAACGAATACGACCCCAGAGGCTCAGCTTTTAACGTGAACCAGTCACTTATTGCCATCGGCTCAGGCGGTTTTTCAGGTAAGGGTTTTCTTGAAGGAACACAAACAAAATATAATTTTGTCCCGGAACAAACCACCGATTTTATTTTTTGTACCATTGGCGAAGAATGGGGTTTTATCGGCAGTTCAGTGGTGGTGTTTCTTTTTGTATTTCTCATGGTCCGTCTCGTTATGATGGCCGAAAAACAACGGTCCGATTTCAGTAAATACTATATCTATGCGGTCGCCGGAATCTTCTTTATGCATTTTCTCATCAATATCGGAATGACCATTGCGCTGGTACCGGTCATCGGAATCCCGCTCCCATTCGTGAGTTACGGGGGGTCAGCTCTTTGGGCATTTACCATCATGCTGTTTACTGTAATTAAATTGAATATGCACCGTAACTCTGTTTTATAACACCATGGATCCAAGGTTGTTTATAGCTTTTCCGATTCCATTCGGCGAAAATCTGCAACACTCGTTTACCGGTTTGCAACAGCATTTCCGTTTTGATAAAATGAATTGGGCAAATCCAAAACAACTGCATGTTACCCTGAAGTTTATCGGAGAAACACCAGCCTCAAACATCCAGGCGTTACAGGATGCCATGATGGAAGCATTTGCAGCTGAACAGAAATGTATAATATCACTGAAATCGTTGGGTGTATTTGGCTCTTCGTATGCGCCAAAGGTACTGTGGACAAAAGTAGAACCCGCAGACCGCCTGCAGCACTGGTTTGATCTGCTGAAGAAAGCGCTCATGGCTCGCGGATTTGAGTACGACCGCCAGAATTTTGTTCCGCATCTGACTCTGGCACGCATCAGGGCTATTCAGGATAAAGATCTGCTACGCCGCACAGTGAGCCAGTATCAGCAGGTTGTTTTTACTGAAACCGGGGTTTCAAAAATAGTGTTGTATCAGAGTATTCTGAAGCCGACAGGCGCTGAATACAGGGAGCTTTTTACCATGTCGCTTCATTAAAAGGATTTTTTGTAAGTTTGAACAATGAAACTCAGAGCCGAAAATATTGTCAAGCGCTATCATTCACGAACGGTGGTGAATAATGTCTCCTTCGAAGTCAGTCAGGGAGAGATTGTCGGACTGCTGGGCCCGAATGGTGCCGGAAAAACAACATCGTTTTATATGGTGGTGGGTTTGATCAAACCCAATGAGGGACATGTTTTTCTCGATGACGTTGAAATTACCGAGCTGCCAATGTATCGTCGCGCACAAAGCGGAATCGGTTATCTGGCGCAGGAAGCCAGCGTTTTCCGTAAACTCAGCATCGAAGATAATATCAAAGCTGTTCTTGAATTTACCAAATTATCGAAAGCAGATCAAAACGAAAAGCTGGAGCAATTACTGAATGAATTCGGATTGCAGAAAATCAGGAAGAGTAAAGGGATTCAGCTGAGTGGTGGCGAGCGCCGCCGTACAGAAATTGCCCGTGCACTGGCAGTCGATCCGAAGTTTATTTTACTCGATGAGCCTTTTGCAGGTGTCGATCCCATTGCGGTTGAAGACATTCAGGAAATCGTTGCAAAGCTCCGTCAGAAAAACATCGGCATTCTCATTACCGATCACAATGTGCACGAAACTTTGTCTATTACCGATCGTGCGTATTTACTTTTCGAAGGCAATATTATCAAGGCTGGCTCTGCCGAAGAGCTTGCTGATGATGAATATGTGCGCCAGGTTTATCTTGGGAAAAATTTCGAGCTGAGGAAATCTGTAAAATAGTTTATATGCGATTCATCATCGTATCTTTTTTTGCGCTGATGCTGCATTCGCTTTCAGCGCAAGATAAGTCCTATTCTGTGGTGTTGCATGGTGGCGCAGGTAGTTTTGATTCGAAAAACTTTTCACCAGAACAGAAAGAAAACTACAATCAGTTTTTTGAACAGCTGCTTGCCATGGCCGACAGTATGGCACTTGCAGGCGATTCGGCCATGAAAATTGTGACGGCAGTGATTGTAAAAATGGAAGACAACCCTATGTTCAATGCAGGTCGCGGAGCGGTTCTTACTGAAGATGGTTATGCGGAACTTGATGCTTCGGTGATGGATGGTACAACGCTGAAGGCAGGTGCTGTTGCGGGTGTCAGGACTATTAAAAATCCGGTTCTGGCCGCACAGGAAGTGATGTTGCATTCACCGCATGTGTTTCTGACCGGCCGTGGAGCTGAACAATTTGCACAGCTCCGTAAGCTTGAAATGGTGGACAGCAGCTATTTTGTGACCGACGAAATGAAACTTCGTTATGAGAAAATCAAATCCGGTAAAAACGGTACCGTCGGTTGTGTGGTGCGCGATGTATACGGTAATATCTGTGCGGGAACCAGCACCGGTGGCATGATGATGAAAAAATGGGGCAGGGTGGGCGACAGTCCGGTGATAGGAGCCGGAACATACGCCGACAGCCGCGTTGCAGGGATTTCATGTACCGGCCATGGCGAATATTTCATTCGTTATGCGGTGTCCTACGATATCATTGCCCGTATGAAATACGGCCACCAGAGCCTGAAAGAAGCTATGCATGCCGTACTGTTTGGTGTGTTGTTGCCAGCAGGCGGCACCGGCGGTATTATTGGTGTTGATGCCGAAGGAAATATTGTTGTTGATTTCAATACCAGCGGCATGTTCCGCGCCTCGACCACCGAGAGCGGCAGGCATGTAATTGTGTATTGATCCATTTCACGAGATATTCATATATGACTGTCGTGATTGCATCATATGTTTAAGTAGGCTGATTATCCCCAGTATAAAAAAACGATGGCGAGCAAAAAGATGTTAAGCATAATAAGTAGTACTGGTATTGCAATTCCAATGATCGCGAAGACTTTATTTTTATATTTATCTGGATTTTTATTCGTTTTGTTCAGGCCGGTAATTCCCAGAATTAATGTAGGAATTGCAGGTAGCATGATGGAAAAAAAGATAAAATTTTGCCACCACAGAATCAAAGCAAAAATTAGAGCAAGCGCAAGTGCGAAGCTGGCAATACTTGCCCAATGAGGTTTTGGTTCATCATCGGGGTTATCGGACGTGGTTTTTGTGAGAAAAGGGGTAATGGATTGTTGAACAAACTGATTTTTCTGAACCTGCCTTCCAATCATGCAGGCAGGGATAAACACATTGTTATTGCTGCATAAAACAGGCTCTTCGGACCGTGAAATGTTCACAGAGTCAGTTGCAACACGGGCTGCAGTATTTTCTGTTTGTGTTGTAACAGCAACAGTTGTGTCATATTCAAGGGTAACATTGTTCTGGTTGCTTTTCTGTTTTTCGGATTGTTTGTTATTCTCGCCCGAAAGTATTGAAAATCCGTGGCGGTAAACGCGTTTGTTTATCTGACACGACGATATACTGACCAACAAAATACTCAACAAAATAATTCTGCTTTTCATGATTGGGTTGTATTAATTAATTCGCTAAAGATGAATGCAAGGTAAAAACTTATTGTTTATAATCAGAAATTGTATCAATATTTATTTACGAAAATATGAGGTTTTATTCGCAAAGAGTTGTTTGAATGAAAAGGCGACGGGTGAATTTTACATGAAATGCATCTGTATTTCAGAAAAATCACGTAGGTTTGTATAACACATCTTAAAATAAGGATGAAAAAGTTTCGCCGGTATCTTCCATGGTTGCTGATTTTTCTGGGAGCAGTGCTTCTGTTGTCGCTTGTAATGCGACCTGCAGGAAGGCAAAGCGATCCGGCTGCGAAAATAGAGTCGTTTACATCAGGTGTTAAAAATGTTGCTACCCATGCCGATTCGTTGCTGGCCTGGGTGTTGAAGCCTGAAAATATTCAGGACCCGTTCAGATTGGCAGATCAATTCTCTTTCAGAAACAGGGCTGAAGCAATGCAGGCAACCATCTTTATCACACGCAACGACACATTGTTGTTCTGGAGCGATAACAGAGCAATTTTGCCTGCTCCGGGCGATTCTATGAAATCGGGTTCGGTGATTTTCGATGGAAACGGATACTATCTGGTGAAATCGGACACCAGTGGAACAACTGCCTGTACAGCGCTGATACTGCTGCAAAGCCAGTATTTTTATTCCAACAATTATCTGGTCAACACCATGAATGAGCATGTCTGTAAGGATTGCCCGTTTACGATTGTTTCCAAAAAAACCGGAGCTGATACTTCGGTAACGATCCCCGGCGTTTCAGAACCGATACATCTGGTTTACACCGACCAGAAGCCTTCGTTTTCGGCAACCGGAGATGTGCTTGTTGTGTTGTTATTGTTTGTTGCGCTCATTTTGTTGGCTTCCGGTTTTTACAATCTGGTGGGTTATATTGGCTGGATGCGTCGCAGAACAGTTTTGCGGCTCATTTACCTCATGGTGGTTCCTTTGGGTTTGTTTCTGGTTGGTCAATGGTTTTTTGCATTGCCAGCGTATGAATTACTCAGTATTAATAATCCCGCGTTTTTTGCTTTTTCGAATAAAGTAACACATCTGACTCCGATCCTGCTGAGAGCTTTTCTGCTTGTTATAGCCATAGCATATGTAAGCCATGAGTTTCTTGTTTTTGCAGGCCGAAAGCGGAAGCATGTTTTTTCGCGTATTGCTCTGTTGTTTGTCACATTTGTTTTAACAACTGTCATTTCCTGTTTTGTAATATCCGGTATCAATGCTTTCTTTTTAAATACATCTGTCGATTTTAATTTTGAAAATGTATTGACCTTTGACTTTCGCTCGGTGCTGATATTTTTTACGTTGTTTCTGTTGTTCAGTGCGGTCATCATGCTGCATCATCTTATGATATCGCTGGTGAGCCGGTTGAAATTGTCGTTCAGAATCTGGGCTCTTATTTCTCTCGTGTTTCTTATAATTGCTGCGATAACCGCATGGATACTGGCCTACGACGTTTGGTTCGTGGTGTTTGTTTCAGCATATCTGCTGGTTATGCAGTTTGCTTTTTCAAAACATATGTACAGCAACCGGGCTGTATACCTGATGTTGAATATGGTTCTGGCGGCGACAATTACCACCATTGCCCTTAACAGTTCTATCACGCAGAAACAATACGACCGGCTGAAACTGTTGTCGCTCAACCTGGCTTCTGAACAGGATCCGCTGACAGAAGAATTTCTTGGAGATGCTGTTCCGCAAATTTCTGCTGACGAATTTCTACTGAATAATCCATATCGCACCAATAAAAATTTCGACATTTCGGAATATCTCCGCAGGAAATATTTCAATGGTTATCTGGCACAGTATCATGTACAGGTGACCTGGTGCCGTCCACAGGAAGAAATCCGCATTCAGCCGGCTGATACGAATGTAACCTGTGTGGCTTTTTTCAAGGATATTGCTTTCAGAACAGGTATACCCACACTGGCCGATGAAGTTGTCTTTATCAATGAC
>CAYSCE010000068.1:0-11828 GCA_964429475.1 uncultured Bacteroidaceae bacterium
TCTATTATCAAAGTAAGTATATTTTCATGAAACCAAAAAAATATTTTTTCATAGGGTCGAAATTACAGGTTGATTATACTCTTAAATGTCTGCATGACTTCTTTTGCGGAATTCAGAACATCTGCCGGTGTTTCATCAAATTGTATGATTTGTCCGCCGCTCATGGTTCTGATGAGTTTGTTGTTATCGAAGTAATAGCGGTATTCCCAGGTGCTTTCGGGATCGTAGCCATTCATTTTATCAAAGTGAAAAACCAGCTTTCCATCCTGAAACAGCCATTCGCGGTATTGCGTGATTCCGCTCATCTGCGCAGAACTTGTCACAAGCACCAGCGCCCATGCCGAATCGTTGGAGGTGTTGTTTTCCTGCATCGATGCATCCATCAGGTCGCTGTACCAGAAGGTCAGTGTGTCATGAAATATACCAATGGCGCGCCACTGATGATCATTGGTGTTGCGAATAATCTGATCGGAATAATACAAGATTGAATCCTGCTCAGCATTTCCGGAGTGGGCTTTTGCTGTTTTGTAATAATCGCGTATTTCAAGCACTTTGTCGTGTTGTGCCGCAGATGATAAACACAATAACAAGAGGAATATTGCAAGTGTCGATTTCATTTTGCTTCAATAAAAAAATTGTTCATGAATTCGCATTTGTATACAAATATAACACATGTCTTTGATTAAAGAATTTAATTAACAATGATATAGTTGATTTCTGGTTGTAATATGCAACATGCACAAGATTTTTATACTGTCAGAATGTATTGACAGTTATTGAAAAATCGTTCAGAAGAATTCAATTTTTATAGAATGAACCTGATGAATGCTTCATACCGTTTACGGTAATGAAATATAATCCGGATTTCAGATTTCCGACATACAGTAAAATGGTTGATTCATTACTGCTGCAGGAAAATGCGATGCGGCCATTTGAATCAGTTATTGTTACATGGCTTTCGATACCTGCAGGTACATTAATCTGCACATGATCATCAACCGGATTCGGAAAAACCGAAATGGGAAAAAAGTGTTCTTCAACCGCGTTGATATAATCGCATGGATACGACCCCGGAGCTTTATAAATCAGACTGTCGCCCTGACTCAGACATCTGAAAGGGCCTCCGTAAGCTGCATCAGCAATGCAACCGATGTACTGGGGAAAGAAGTAATCTTCAACAGGGCCGACTCCGTCAACAATTTTTCCATGAATACCTACAACTTCTCCCGGGAGCGGTGTTACAGAAATCCATCTTTTATTTACACCACCTATCAACATGGTTCCGATGCTGTCCACCAACAATCGTCCGAGAGAATCGCAATCAGCACTGTAAATATCTCTCAGACGCACAGTCAGCGTATCGCCGGTCTGCAGTGTGAAGTCGAACAACAAATACTCCTGATTTCCGATCCATTGAAAAACACTGTCCTGTTCCCAGCGAATATATTTTGTATCAAAGTAGCCTGAATCAATCTGAAAGTCAATCCATGATTGAATATAGGTTGTTTCTTTCCATTTGAAATAAATATTTCCACCTAAAAGAGTATCACCGTTATTTTCCGCTTTCAGATAACCAATAGAAGCCATGTTTCCAAACATGTAATGCCATGTGTCGCCAGCGGGCTGAGCAAGAGTTGCAACCGATGATAACAGAATAAGTGCAATAATGTACATCTTTCTCATGACTTAAGTATTTAATTAATAATTATATGACAGCGAATATAATGATTCGTTGCACAGGGATAGAAAATAACTTAATGAAAATGAAATGAGAATTTACTTTTTTCCAAACATCTGCAAATCGTACAAATATTTGTATTGGCCGTTGTGGGCGAGTAATTCCTCGTGTTTGCCCTGCTCAACAATGCGGCCCTGATCAAGTACGACAATCTGATCGGCTTTGACAATGGTAGACAAACGGTGCGCAATCACCACCGATGTGCGGTCGCTCAGAAGGCGGTCAAGAGCATCCTGTACAATGCGTTCGTTTTCGGAGTCAAGCGATGATGTAGCTTCATCGAGAATCAGAATAGGCGGATTTTTCAGCACCGCGCGTGCAATGCTGATGCGCTGCCGCTGGCCGCCACTGAGTTTGCTGCCACGTTCACCAATCGATGAATCATATCTTTCGGGCGTTTCCATGATAAAATCGTGTGCATTCGCAATGCGGGCGGCATTCTCAACTTCTTCGCGTGTGGCATTGGGCTTACCGAATGAAATATTGTTGAAAAAAGTATTGTTGAACAGAATCGGTTCCTGATTCACAATGCCAAACAGACTGCGCAGTTCAAGCACATTGTATTGTTTAATCGGCACATCATCAATCAGAATTTCTCCATCGGTGACATCGAAAAAGCGGGGCAGCAAATCAACCATGGTTGTCTTTCCGGCGCCCGATGCACCAACCAGCGCATAGGTTTTTCCTTTCGGAATAATTAGATTGATATTGTGCAGAACATCTTCGTTTCCATATGAAAATGTCACATTCCGGAATTCGATGGTGTGATTAAATCCTTTGAATTCAACCGGGTTTTCAGGGTCGAGAATGACTTCATCGGCATCGAGCAGCTCGTCAACACGGTCGAGCGAAGCCATTCCTTTTTGTACAGTAGACCATGCATTGGAGAAGTTTTTTGCAGGCGGTAAAATTTGCGAAAACAACATGATGTAGGCAATGAATGCTTCAGCAGAAAATGCCAATCCGTCGGTCAGTACCATATTGGCTCCCAGAAACAGAATGATGGCCATCACCAGGATAGAGAAAAATTCGGTCAGCGGCGATGCAAGATTGCGTTTGCGAAAAATCCGTATCTGAAGTCGGGTGTATTTGTTGTTTGTTTCTGCCGTGTTTTTGTAAACAATTTCTTCAGCTGTAAATGCTTTTATAATCCGCAGCCCGTGCAGTGTTTCATCAATCAGCGACGTAAGGAATCCCAATCTTTGCTGACCCAGTTTTGCTTTTTTTCGGAGCGAGCGGCTGATGACACCAAGAATAAAACCGATGGCCGGCAGCATCAATAAAATTATAAGCGTGAGTTTGTAGTTCATTACAAACAAACTGGTGAGATATATGAGAATAAAAACAGGATCTTTAAATAAAACCTGTATCGAAGACATAACGCTGTTATCGACTTCCTGCACATCATTCGACACACGACTCATGATATCACCTTTACGTTCGTTCGAAAAGTATGACATGGGCAGATGCAAAATTTTACGGTACATTTTGTTGCGCAGATCTTCAACAATGCCATTACGCACAGGCGCCATAAAATAGGTGGACAGATAGGTAAATAAATTACGGAAAAAGAACAGAATGATAATAACAATACACACATAAATCAGCGTCCTGTCGATGCCATATTCTATCAGAAATTTAGATATAATATAGTTCAGATTATACTGAATGTTTTCCAGATTCAGTTCAAAGGGGAGGGGTTCTGTAACGATTTTATCCATGCCAAAAAGAACACGCAGAAAGGGAATGACCATGGCAATGGAGAAAAGGGAAAACACAGCTGTCAGGATATTAAACAGCAGATAATACAGGGTGTTTTTCCAATGTCCGTTGATCAGACGGAGCATGCGGCGCAGACTTTTCATGAGCAGGAATTTGAATTCGCAGCAAAGTTATAAAAATATAAAGAGGTATACATACTCCTGTGCAGTGGTCTGGTGATGTTGGAATCTGATTCAAAGCCGGCTCAGAATCTGCATTACAGGTGTTTAACGAAAACTTTTCAGGGCATATTTATGTGTGGTTTTGAAAAACTGACTAATTTTGCATTCTCAAACATGCCGTCAAAAGTTTGTTTGAATTATTAAGAACGAGGGGAGAGACCAGGCTCTGTGAACCTCTGGCAACCGTTCGGTGAAAAGCTGAAAAAGGTGCCAAAACCTGCCGGAAATAAACGGAATAATAATTTGATCGAAACAACATGGACAGGCGTTCACATTTTTCGGAGACAAAATTTTCAGGGGTTGATACTTCAATCCTGATACTGGCATTATGGTGCATGCGATAGCCGGAAAGGGAGCAATCCTTCTTCCGGCCTTTGTTTTAAACCGCATGTCAAATCCATTAATAATTTCAGTATGTCAAAAACTGTTGAAGAAATCAACCGGAAAATCCGTACAGGAAAGGCTGTAGTTCTTACAGCCGAAGAATTCAAAAAACTCGGAAACTACGAAAGCGCAGCTTCGTTAGCCGCCACAGTAGATGTAGTTACCACAGCAACCTTCGGCCCCATGTGCTCGTCGGGCGCATTTATCAATTTTGGTCACGCATCGCCGGGAATCAGAATGGAGAAAATTTTACTCAATGGTGTTCCTGCTTATGGCGGCATTGCAGCCGTGGATGCATATATCGGTGCCACCGAAACAGCGCATCCGGCCGATGTTTACGGAGGTGCTCATGTAATTGAGGATCTTGTTTCGGGTCGTGAAGTGCGTTTGCAGGCATCGGGAAAAGGCACCGATTGCTATCCGGCGACGGAAGCCGATGTAACGTTGTCGCTCAACGATGTGAATGAAGCATATTTATTCAATCCGCGCAATGCATATCAGAACTATGGCGCTGCAACCAACAGCGAGAATGAAAAGAAATATACCTACATGGGCGTACTGTTGCCAAAATTCGGCAATATTAATTACAGTACTTCCGGCGAATTGAGTCCTTTGCTCAATGATCCATGGCTGCGTTTTACAGGTATCGGAACCCGTATTTTTTTGTGTGGTGCTACCGGATATGTTGCCTGGAGCGGCACACAATGTCATCTGAATCGTCAGAGAAATGCGCGTGGAATACCATTACACCCTGCTGCAACACTTGCAGTGACAGGAAATCTGAAGGAGATGAGTCCCGAATTTATTCGTGCGGCATATTTCGAAAAGTACGGAGTCAGCTTATTTGTAGGAATTGGAATCCCTTATCCGGTGCTGGATGCCGATGCGGCCCATGATTTACTGATTCGTAACCGCGATATTGAAACCGAAGTGCATGATTATGGAAAAGCCGATCATCCCTGGCTTGCAACGGTGAATTACGAACAACTGCTGAGCGGAGAAATAGAACTCTATGGAAAAAAGACCCGGACAGCACCATTGTCAAGTATCAGCAAAGCGAGACAGATTGCGGAGTTGCTGAAGAAGAATATTTCGGAAGGGAATTTTACGCTCACTGAAAAAATTCAGGACCTGCCCGGAAGCGATTCATTAAATGGCCTCAGTACAAAGAAAGGAGCACGGCAATGAAACAGCGTTTTGTATTCAGGTTCCCGACCGACACCATTGGTATTCCGGTTTCGTGGCATCTGATCATCGATTACGGGCTAAAAATCAATATTTTCAATGCGTACATCAACGCTGGAGAAGAAGGTAATCTTGCGTTGGAAGTCGAAGGTCCGAAAAGCGCTATTGGTGCAGGAATTCAGTTTGTGCGATCGAAAGGTGTGCTTGCAGAACCCATCGAGAAGCACGTGCAAATCGGCATGAAGCGCTGTGTTCATTGTGGTGCCTGTACAGCAGTCTGTTATCCGGGCGCGCTGCGCCTGCATGGCGAAACACGCCTGTTGCAGTTCAATGTTGATCAATGCACCGTGTGCGAATTGTGTACAACGGCATGTCCGCTGAAACTCATTAAAATCAGTTTTGTGGAATGAAATACGAACCGAGAATTTACCGTGAATACGTTCGTGGAACAAGGTTTCACTATTTCAATGTGGCTGTTGAAGAAACCGATCTGCAGATTGGTGTATCGGTTCACGAATACAACGAAAGCATTTACAGCGCTGTAGTACAGAAAGTATCGGAGCTGAGAGCCGATTTGAAAAAATACATTTCAATGCATCCGGAATTTCTGACATCGCATTCTCCGCTTTCTGAAGACGTGTCTGCACCTGAGATTGCACGCAGAATGATTCAACAAACCGTCAGTGCTTATGTAGGTCCGATGGCAGCAGTGGCTGGAGCAGTGGCAGAAATGACAGGAGAATTTCTGTGCAGCAGATTCGGATTGACTGATCTGATTATTGAAAATGGAGGTGATGTCTGGATGAAGGTTTCTGAGCCGGTCGTGGTGCGGATTGACGCAGGGTCATCGCCTTTATCGAAACAGGTTGGCATCGAAATTCAACCTGCTCAAACGCCTTGCGGAATCTGTACGTCATCAGGTACAACAGGTCATTCATTCAGTTATGGTCTGGCTGATGCAGTAATGGTGCTTGCTCCGTGTGCCGCAAAGGCCGATGCATGGGCAACTGCTTTGTGCAATCAGATAACAAAAGTATCCGATCTGGAAAGAGTGATTACTTCGGCTCAGCATGAAGCCGGAATAACGGGCGTTGCTGCAATTATGCGGGATGCAATAGCCGTTTGCGGAAATTTAAACATCAGAAAAATCTGACATGAATACTTTGGAACAAATAAAGAGTGAGCTCAGAAAGCGTATCCTGGTGCTGGACGGCGCCATGGGAACCATGATTCAGCAATTCAACCTGAGCGAATCTGATTTTCGAGGAGAAAGGTTTATACATCATTCAGTCAATCTGAAGGGATGCAATGATGTACTGAATCTGGTCAGGCCTGACATTATCAGCGAAATTCATCATCAATACCTCGATGCGGGAGCCGATATTATTGAAACAAATACGTTCAGCAGTACTTCGGTTTCATTGGCCGATTATCAGCTTGAAAAACTGGTGTATGAAATAAACGTCGAAGGCGCTGCTATTGCCCGGAAAGCAGTTGACAATTATAGCCTTCAGCAGCCGCATCGGAAGTGCTTTGTAGCCGGTTCCATAGGCCCAACAGGAAAAACAGCTTCGATGTCGCCCGATGTAAACCGGCCTGAATTCAGAGCTGTACGCTACGATGATTTTTTACAGGCCTATACGGAACAGGCTCTGGGTCTGATTGACGGAGGTGTTGACGCTTTTCTGATTGAAACGGTTTTTGATACACTGAATGCGAAGGCAGCACTGGAAGCCTGTAAAGAAGCCATGAGGCAGAGAAACATCATTTTACCAATCATGATTTCCGGAACCATAACCGATGCAGGCGGACGCACTTTATCGGGGCAGACACTGGATGCATTTCTAGCTTCATTTTCGCAGTCAGGTGTACTTAGCATTGGCTTGAATTGCTCTCTGGGAGCTGAACAGATGAAGCCGCACCTGTCTGATCTTTCTGCGAAAACATTATGGGCTGTAAGCGCTCATCCCAACGCAGGACTGCCTGATCATGCAGGATGTTATCACGAAAGTCCGATACAAATGTCCTCAAGGATTAAAAAGTTTGCAGAAGAAGGACTGGTAAATATTGTTGGAGGCTGCTGCGGAACTACGCCTGCACATATACGCGAAATTGCGGAAGCAGTAAGGAATATTCAACCCAGAACAGCTCCACATAAAATTCCTGAAACAGTTGTATCAGGATTGGATGCTTTATTAATCAGCCCGGATGCTAATTTCATCAATATTGGTGAACGCACAAATGTGGCTGGTTCAAAAAAATTTGCACGTCTGATTCATGAAAAAAAATATGAAGAAGCGCTTGAAATTGCGCGCGATCAGGTGTCAAATGGTGCACAGATCATCGACATTAATTTTGATGACGGATTGCTTGATGCAGAAAAAGAAATGCAGATTTTTTTGGATTATATTGCTTCGGATCCTGATGTGGCGCGCGTTCCGGTAATGATTGATTCTTCGTGCTGGGCGGTCATTGAAGCCGGATTGAAATGTGTTCAGGGAAAAGCTGTTGTCAATTCAATAAGTCTGAAAGAAGGAGAAGAAGTATTTCTGAAGCGTGCCGGAATCATTCAGAAGTATGGAGCGGCCGTAGTTGTCATGGCTTTCGACGAAGAAGGTCAGGCGGTAACATTCGAACACAAATGCCGCGTGGCGGAACGTGCATACAAACTTTTGACAGATTCAGGATTTCCGCCCCAGGACATCGTTTTCGATCTGAATGTACTGACCATTGCTACCGGAATGGATGAGCATAATTCGTATGCGCTGAATTTTATCCGTGCGGTGGAATGGATGAAAACAAATCTTCCAAATGTCAAAACAAGCGGTGGAATCAGTAATTTATCTTTTGCTTTCAGAGGCAATGATGCTTTGCGCGAAGCCATGCATGCAGTGTTTTTGTTTCATGCAATACGTGCTGGATTGGATATGGGAATCGTCAATGCAGGCCGGCTTCCGGTATATGATGAACTTGATCCGGAGCTTTGTGTTTTACTTGAGAATGTGATTTTAAATAAATTGCCCGATGCTGCAACCCGTTTGCTGGCCGTTGCTTCGGAACTTAAGGCGGATAACAAAACGGATGTTTCAACAGCTTTGTGGCGACATGATAATGTTGAAAGCAGGTTGAAGTATTCTGTGATTCACGGCCAGACAGCATATCTGGAGCCAGATCTGAGAGAAGCACAAACGAAATTTGATGCTGATATATCCATCATTGAAGGTCCCTTGCTGGATGGAATGAAACAGGTTGGTGAATTGTTCAACAGTGGTAAAATGTTTTTGCCTCAGGTGGTGCGCAGCGCACGCGTAATGAAACAGGCCGTTGATATGCTGAATCCTGCTGCCGGGCAACAATTAAATGATAGCGCCAACAGAGGAAAAATTTTACTGGCAACTGTCAAAGGCGATGTTCATGACATCGGAAAAAATATTGTGTCGGTGGTTTTGGCCTGCAATCATTTTTCGATTGTGGATCTGGGAGTCATGGTTTCATCTTCGGTCATTGTAAAAACGGCTGTTGAAGCGCGTGTTGATGCTGTCGGGCTCAGCGGATTGATTACTCCTTCGCTGACAGAAATGGTTCAGGTTGCAAAAGAAATGGAAGATGCCGGATTGAAAATTCCTTTGTTGATTGGCGGCGCAACTACATCGGAGCTGCATACAGCACTATACATTGCGCCGGTATATAGTGGTCCTGTGGTGCATGTCCGCGATGCGTCGCTGGCGGGAAATATGGTGGCGTCATTGCTCAATCCTGAAACAAAAGAGAAGGCGTCGCAGGATATTCGAAGTCGCCAAAAACAGCTCGAAAAGCTGCATACAGAGCGACAATCCGTAAAGCAGTTCAGGTCTTTGTCAGATGCACGTATTTATAAGTCTTTTCCGGATTTTTCATATTTGAAATCTTGTCAGCCTGCATGCGGCATTCAATACATCACGAGTCAAAATATACATGAACTGTTGGCATATTTTGACTGGAACGCCTATTTTCATGAGTGGAAATTCAAAGGTATTTACCCTGATCTGATCAACGATCCATTGTCGGATGCGCGAAAGTTGTATGATGATACCCGGCAGCTACTTTCAGAATTAGTGTCAGATAATCTGATTGAAGTACAGGCTGCTTATGGCTTATTCAGCGCATTTTCAGAGAATGATGATGTCATTGTACATACAAATGCAGGAGAAAAACATTTGTGCTTTTTAAGAAATCAGGAAGCTGATCGTGATGTCAATCCATGTCTGGCCGATTTTGTTTCGCCTAAAGAAAGTGGAGTCAAAGATTATCTTGGACTTTTTGTTGTTACTGCGCGTATTGCGGCTACAGATGCTGATTTAAAAGGGCTTCATCTCTTTGATGACTATCATTCTCTGATGTTGAAAATTCTGTGCAATCGTTTTGCAGAAGCAATGGCTGAGTGGGTGTATCGCCGCTTGAGTGCAGACTTTTCTGAAGAGGGAGATGCTATCGGAATCCGCCCTGCGCCTGGATATCCGGCATGTCCCGATCACAGTGAAAAAGAAAAAATATTCAGGATTCTGGAAGTGGAAAATCAACTTGAAACCAAACTGAATGAAAATTTCATGATGGATCCAGCCTCGGGTATTTGTGGTTATTATTTTCCGAATCCTGATGCTGCATATATCCATGTTGGTCGCATCAGCCGCGATCAGCTGGAGAATTATGCAGTCAGAAAAAACATGGATTCATCGCAGCTGGAGAAATTTCTTTCAACCCATTTGAATTATCAATAAGTCAGAATTATGATTGTTGCAAATTTGCTCAGAGAAACCAGAGAGACATTGTTTTCATTTGAATTGCTGCCGCCGCTGAAAGGTGACCATATCAGTGCTATATACAACACCATCGATCCGCTGATGGAATTCAAACCGTCGTATATCAACGTAACCTATCATCGCGAAGAACTGGTCTATAAGCAGCGTCCGGATGGATTGCTGGAACAGCGTCGTGTGCGCAAACGCCCGGGCACAGTGGGTATTACGGCTGCCATCATGCACAAATATAAAGTGGAAGTGGTTCCGCATATGATCTGTGCCGGCTTTAACCGCGAAGAAACAGAGAATGCACTGATTGATCTGCATTTTCTGGGCGTCAATAACTTGCTGGTGCTGCGCGGCGATGCCGATAAAGCCAGCCGCCGCTTTGTTCCTGAGCCCGATGGGCATGCACATGCCACCGGACTTTTGCATCAGGTGATGCATATGAACGAAGGAAAATATCTGGATGAAAACCTGGAATATCAGGCTCCGACAGGCTTTTCGGTTGGAGTTGCCGGCTATCCCGAAAAACATGCCGAAGCGCCAAATCCGGATCATGACCTGATGTGGCTTAAAAACAAGATTGCAGGCGGAGCAGAATATATTGTAACGCAGATGTTTTTCGACAACAGAAGTTATTTCAGTTTTGTGAAACGCTGTCGTGATGCCGGAATTCATGTTCCGATTGTGCCAGGACTGAAACCTGTTTCAATTAAAAACCATCTGAATATTCTGCCTGAAACTTTTCATGTGGATATTCCTGAAACACTGGCAAAAGAAGTTTTTAAAGCAAAAGACAATGCAGCAGTCCGCCGGATTGGGGTTGAATGGGCTATAGAACAGGTGCGCGAACTCAAGGCTGCAGGCGTCCCGAGTATACATTTTTATACCATGGGTAAATCCGATAATATCAGGGAAATTGTGTATCGCGGATTTTGAGTATAATCTCCCTGATTATTTTTTTTCAAATTTCCTGAATGTAAATGTATACTCCACACATAACAGGAAATCATTCTCAGGTATCGACTCGTTGTATGTATGCTGCCATCCGTACATGAGCGAGAAGTTATGATTGTTTTCCTTGCCGGGCTTCCATGTGAATCCGGCCAGCATTCTGGTTTTTGAAAGATCAAGAAAATTATGCGCTGCAGGGAAATACAGTTCAGCTGAAAAAGCGGGATTTAATGGAAATCCTTTCAGGTTGTAGTTCAGTTTAAATCTTTCACGATGTTCCCATTCTTTGCCGTCAAGTTGATTGTTATCTTCGTCTGAGCCTGCTCTGAACCGGGCTGACAATTGAATTCTGTCAAACTTTTTTCCCCATTGCAAAGTGCCGTAATATTCAGGTTTGCCGGCTCTTTCTGCCAGGGTAGGGTATTTGGTTGTATAGCGAAAAAATAAACCGGCGTCGAGTCTTTTGTTGATTTCATATTCGGCACCAACGTCGAACAGATTTTTCTCAAATACGCCGGCATTGCAGCTGGTGCGGATTTCATCAGATACTGCCACAGTCCATTTATCTCCGATTTTTACATCGGATGAAAGGCTGTACCATATCTGAAAATCGTTATCCTGTGCCAGCAATAATGATGGCCACAGGATAAGTGATATCAGAAATATTTTTTTCATCAGTCGGCTGAGGCTGAGTCTTCGTTGGTGAAATCGGCATCATCGGCCGCGTTGATGCAGTCAGCATAATAGTATACCATAATGCGTGCTGAATCCTGCAGGAAATTTATTCTGCCGATTTCAATCCGGTGAATATCAAGACCGGTTCTTTTTTTCAGATCTGCCATC
>CAYSCE010000069.1:0-11818 GCA_964429475.1 uncultured Bacteroidaceae bacterium
CAGCTGGCGGACACTCAGGATGACAGCGGCGGGGCTCAGCGTGACAGCAGCTTTTTTGTCATTTTTTTCACGATAGCTATCGTGATAGGTTGCAAAACGTGTTTTGCTGGTGGTCTCAGGGTGACATGGGTTATAAGCTGATGTACATTGATAATTTGTAGTGTGAAAGAAAATCGCTTGATGGCCATTGGTGAAAAAGTAGTATTTTTGATTTGAGCATAGAATTCATTGTCCGAATAGAAAAAGAAATTCATTTCTATGGAGTTTATAAAGTCCGGAGGAATGAGTATTTTTGAGTCCTCAGCATAATAAAAATAATGAGCAACATAAAACTATTTGAGAGTAAACAAATTCGCACTGAATGGAGCGAATCGAAGCAAAAATGGTATTTTGCCATAATTGACGTTGTTGAAATTCTCACTGGCAGTAATAATCCCCGACGATACTGGAGCGACCTGAAAAGAAAACTTAACTCCGAGGGGTTTTCGCAGTTGTACGAAATTATCGTACAACTGAAAATGACTTCATCAGACGGGAAAAAATACACTACAGACTGCGCAGATGCAAAAGGTCTTTTGCGAGCGCATCGGCAGCGACAAAACGGGATATTGGCGATTGGTGGAATAACAGAATCATGATATCGCATTGCAGGCGATTGTGAAAAATTTGTATTTTTGATTTGAGTTCTGAAAAGCGCTGAAAACTGCTTTTAAATTTAAGTGGCAAATGAGGAATATTGCACGGAAATAAAAATTACATTGTTTGAAACATGACTACACCAATTATAATTACGAAATCAACTAAAAGCGTAGGAATTGCAATCCTACTAACTTTTCTATTTGGGCCAATCGGACTATTCTACGCAAGTGTTATTGGCGGCCTAATAATGACTTTCATGCCAATATTTCTTACTGTTCTTTCACTTGTTGGACTTGCTCAAAAAAACTCATCCTTATTTGGTTGGTCGTTTGGAATTTTAGTTGTTTTTTCTTTAACATATTGGTTGATTAATATTATTTGGGCAGTTATTAGTGTATCAAAATATAACAGGAAAATTGAAGAAGACGCAAAGAAACAGGTTGCAATGTGGAATAGTCACAATCACCCAAATCCAAATCAATTTGAAACGAATATCAATCAAAAGGTATACGGTGTAAAGACAAGTATGCAAGAACAAATTAAAGTTTCGACCAAACCTAATCTTAAGGATTGGTTACGGGATAATCCTGGTAACACAATCAATGATTACTTTATGAAATTTGGGAGATAGATAATACTATCCCGAAAAGTGTGTGAAGTTTGCACAAAAAAAAAGGGACAACAATATGTCCCATTTTCAAAATCAGCTTTTCTGTTTTACCTCAAGCCATTTGGTGCATTTGACCACGAAGCGCACCAGCAGGTATATCAGCAGGCCGGCTCCCAGTCCAATCATCCATTCAATGTCGAGCATCGGTTCTTTGGTATAGAAAAGATGTTTGAGAAAATTGATGATGGCGAATGACAGAATGGTGGCGAAAAATCCGTGATATTCGCGGCGCATCACACTGCGCCAGTTCAAAGTGCGACCGGTTTTAACATAGCCGCTGCATTTCGGAAAAAACGCAGGTGTTTTGGCAGCCCAGTCTTCGAATTCCTGACCGAATTTTCCACCTATGAAGCGCTCTTCGGCAAACATAATGCGTTCGTAGTAAATCCAGAAAAAGAATACCGCAAAAATGAGGAATTCCCAGCTGCCCACGTAAATGATCAGCCCGAGCCACATGAGAAAATTGCCCAGATAGAGCGGATGGCGTACCACCGAGTATAAACCGGTTGTATTGATGGTATCGGCAATCTGTTTTCCGGTGTTGCGGCCCGATGTTCCGCGTGGCGCATAGCCAATGGCAATGGCACGGATAATCATTCCGATGGCAGAAACACCCAGGCAGATCAGGCTCCACCAGTATTCCTGATACGGAACAAATTCATCCTTGTCGAGCCAGATGGCCAAGGCAGCAAAAACATATAGAACAAGCGGTATAAAACTTCTGTATTTGAAAAGGCGGTTGCCGCTCTTCTCAAATTCCCTGATCATTGACATAGGCGGGACTTATTTCAGTAAGGATAGAAAGCGAAATCGGTTCCGAGATAATACGACTGGCCACCCAGCATATCTTCGATGCGCATGAGCTGATTGTATTTTGCAATACGCTCGCTGCGGCATGCGCTGCCGGTTTTAATCAGACCGGTATTCATGGCAACAGCCAGGTCGGCAATGGTGGTGTCTTCGGTTTCACCGCTGCGGTGGCTGATGATTGAAGTGTAACCATAGCGGTGTGCCATATTAATGGCCTGAATGGTTTCGGAAACAGTTCCGATCTGGTTCAGTTTAATCAGAATGGAGTTGGCAACACCTTTTTCAATGCCATCGGCCAAACGGTTTACGTTGGTTACAAACAAGTCGTCGCCCACCAGCTGAACGCTGCCACCGATTTTTTCTGTGATGATTTTCCAACCGTCCCAATCGTCTTCGGCCATACCGTCTTCGATGGAAAGAATGGGATATTTTTTGGTCCAGTCGGCCAGGAACGAAGCCATTTCTTTCGAAGTGAGTTTGTCGCCGGTCGATTTTTTGAAATGGTATTTCTTGTCTGTGGTATTGTAGAATTCGCTGGCAGCAACATCAAGCGCAATAGCAACATCAACGCCCGGTTTGTATTTGGCTTTTTCGATGGCTTCGATGATGACCTGCAGCGCTTCTTCGTTCGATTTCAGGTTGGGTGCAAAACCGCCTTCATCGCCCACGTTGGTTGAGAGACCGCGTTTTTTCAGAACATCTTTCAGTGAATGAAAAACTTCGGTACCCATGCGGATAGCTTGTGAGAAAGTTTCGGCATTGACCGGCATGATCATAAATTCCTGAAAATCGACATTGCTGTCGGCATGAGAGCCACCGTTGATGATGTTCATCATAGGAATCGGAAGTGTATTTGCGTTGACACCGCCAAGATAGCGATAAAGCAGCTGGTTTGTTTCGGCAGCGGCGGCATGGGCAGCGGCAAGCGAAACACCAAGGATTGCGTTTGCACCTAGGCTTGATTTATTCTCGGTTCCATCCAGATTAATCATGAGGCGGTCGATCTGGTTCTGATCGGTCACATCGAGTCCCACAATCTCGGGAGCAATAACTTTGTTGACATTATTAACGGCTTTGAGCACACTTTTGCCGTTGTACATTTTTTTATCACCATCACGGAGTTCATGCGCTTCATGAACACCTGTAGAAGCACCAGAAGGGACCGAAGCCCTTGCAAAATTACCACCGGAGGTAACGAGTTCAACTTCTACTGTGGGGTTTCCGCGTGAGTCAAGAATCTGACGGGCGTAAACATTTGCAATTGTTGCCATAATATTTTGTTTTAAAAATGAAAGACAGGATATCCGAAAATATCCTGTCCAAAAGTATGAAAAAATTCAGTACTCTAAATTATTTCTCAGCGCCGTCGGTTTCCGGAGCCTGCTCTTCGGCAGGTTTTTCTTCGGCAACTTCAGTAGCTTTTACCTCTTCAGCTTTAGGCTGTTTGGTTTCGGCGACAGGTGCTTCGTCCGTTTTTTTGGTGCGCGAGCGGCGTGTGCGGCCTGTAGTAGCTTTTTTAGCTTCTTTTGTACCAAGCATAGCTTCGTTGTAGTCCACCAGTTCCATCATGCAGAGTTCGGCGTTGTCGCCGGCACGCATGTCGGTTTTGAGGATACGGGTGTAACCACCGGGACGATCCGCAATTTTGTTAGATACTTCGCGGAACAGTTCCTTCACAGCTTCTTTATCCTGCAGATATTTGAAAGCCATACGACGATGGTGCATGGAATCGTCTTTCGACAGGGTAATAATAGGTTCTACGAAGCTGCGCAGCGCTTTGGCTTTCTGCAGGGTTGTGGTTATGCGTTTGTGCAGGATCAGCGAAGATGCCATATTGGACAACATGGCTTCGCGGTGAGCCGTTTTTCTTCCAAGTTTATTAAATCCGTTTTTGTGTCTCATCTCGGTTAATCCTTATCCAGTTTATATTTTGAAACATTCATTCCGAAGTGCAGGTTTTTCGATTTCACCAGTTCTTCGAGTTCAGCCAATGATTTCTTTCCGAAATTTCTGAATTTCAGAAGGTCATTTTTGTTGTAGGATACGAGTTCGCCAAGCGTTTCAACATCAGCAGCCTTGAGGCAGTTGAGAGCGCGGACGCTGAGGTCCATATCCGACAATTTGGTTTTAAGCAGATGACGCATGTGGAGATAATCTTCGTCGAAATCGTCCACCACAGCTTTTTCGGTTGTTTCGATGTCAATTTTGTCATCGGAAAACAGTACAAAATGCTGGATGAGGATTGAAGAAGCATCTTTGAGAGCGTCTTTCGGGAGAATAGAACCGTCTGTTTGAATAGTGAGTACGAGTTTTTCGTAGTCAGTTTTCTGTTCGACGCGATAATTTTCTATTTCGTAATTCACATTGGTTATGGGTGTAAAAGTAGCATCCATTGCAATGTAGCCAATGTTTTCAGTGGCTGGTTTCAGGTCTTCGGCAGCAACATAACCACGGCCCTTTTCAATATTCAGCTCAAAGCTCAGTTTCACGGTTGGGTCAAGGTGGCATATCACGAGATCCGGATTAAGAACCTGAAATCCCGAGAGGAATTTGTTCAGATCACCGGCAGTGACAACTTCCTGGCCTTGAAAAACAGCGTTGACATGCTCAGAGTTGAGTTCTTCAATCTGGCGTTTCAGGCGGACCTGTTTAAGATTAAGAACGATGTCGACCACGTCTTCGACCACCCCCTGGATGGTTGAAAATTCGTGAAGGACATTGTCAAATTTCACACCGGTAACACTGAAGCCTTCGAGCGACGAGAGTAAAATACGACGCAGGGCATTTCCGATGGTAATGCCATAACCCGGTTCGAGAGGTCTGAATTCAAACACTCCCTTGCGGTCGTCGGACTCGATCTGAATGACTTTATCCGGTTTTTGAAAATTTAAAATGGCCATAGTTACTATTTATGGTTTTTATTTGTTGTACAATTCAACGATGAGCTGTTCATTGATGTTTTCAGGAATAGCTTCACGTTCGGGATAATTCATGAATTTACCCGACATTTTTTCGCCGTCCCACTCAAGCCAGCTGTACTGGTTGTTGTGACCACTGAGAGCATCGGTAACCACTTCAAGGTTTTTCGATTTTTCGCGAACCGAAACCACATCGCCCGGGCGAAGCAGGAACGAAGGAATGTTCACCAGCTGTCCGTTTACTTCCACATGTTTGTGGCCAACGAGCTGACGGGCACCATCGCGGGTTTTTGCCATACCAAGACGATACACAGTATTGTCGAGACGTGATTCGATCAACTGCAGCAAAATTTCACCGGTAACACCTTTTTTGGTTGAAGCCAGGTTGAAGAGTTTTCTGAACTGACGTTCAAGAATTCCATAGGTATATTTTGCTTTCTGTTTTTCAGCGAGCTGAACACCGTACTCAGAAATTTTTCTTCTGCGTTTCGACTGTCCGTGTTGTCCGGGAGGGTACTTTTTGTGTTCTAAATTTTTGTCATGACCGTAAATAGGTTCCTGGAATTTACGGGCAATTCTCGACTTTGGTCCAATATATCTTGCCATATCTTGCTTTTTTCTTCAGTTAATTATACCCTTCTGCGTTTCGGAGGACGACAGCCATTGTGAGGAATCGGAGTCACGTCAACGATTTCGGTAACTTCAATACCGGCACCGTGAATGCTGCGGATGGCACTTTCGCGGCCTGATCCGGGTCCGCACACGTACACTTTCACCTTACGCAATCCTGCGTCAAAAGCAACTTTTGCGCAATCTTCAGCAGATACCTGAGCTGCGTACGGGGTGTTTTTCTTGCTTCCTCTGAAGCCCATTTTTCCGGCTGACGACCAGGAAATAACCTGTCCGTCTTCGTTGGTCAACGAGATAATGATATTGTTGAAGGAGGCCTTCACATATGCATTTCCGAAAGGTTCAACTTTAACCTTACGTTTTCTGACCGTTTTAGTTTGTTTTGCCATATCTGGTAATTTTCAAATTTTATCAACCTTTCGGTGCTTTCTTCTTGTTGGCAACGGTTTTCTTCTTACCCTTACGTGTACGAGCATTGTTCTTTGTGCTCTGTCCACGAAGCGGTAATCCGAGACGATGGCGGATACCACGGTAGCAGCCGATGTCCATCAGTCGTTTAATATTCATCTGAACTTCGCTGCGAAGCGCGCCTTCCGTTTTAATCTCATCGCTGATGATTGTACGGATAGCTGTCAGATCGTTGTCATCCCAATCCTGAACCTTTTTGTCAAAATTCACGTTGGCTTTTGTCAAAATCATGCGGGCTGTCGAACGGCCAATACCATAAATATAGGTGAGACCTATCTCGCCCCGCTTGTTGTTTGGTAAATCAATTCCTGCAATACGTGCCATATATTGTTTTTTTCAAATTCGTTTTTAGCCCTGACGTTGTTTAAACTTGGGGTTCTTTTTGTTGATGATATACACCCGGCCTTTACGGCGGACAATCTTGCACTCGGGGGTACGTTTCTTGACTGAAGCTCTCACTTTCATATCGCTGTCGTTTTTTATTTGTATCTGAAGGTAATTCGTCCTTTGGTCAAATCATACGGCGAAATCTCAAGACGGACTTTATCACCGGGAAGAATCTTTATGTAATGCATGCGCATCTTGCCGGAAATGTGGGCCAGAATAACATGCCCGTTTTCCAGTTCGACGCGGAACATTGCATTGCCTAAGCTTTCGACAACGGTTCCGTCCTGTTCTATTGCACCCTGTTTTGCCATATTTTGTTTTAAACTCTGTTTTCTATGTAATCGTATGTTGAAATTACTTCCGGGATTGGTTTCACAATGACCATGTGCTCGAAATGGGCACTATTACTGCCGTCGCGGGTTCGGATTGTCCATCCGTCGGCTTCCTGATACACCCGCCATGTTCCTGAATTGATCATAGGCTCTATGCAAAGAACCATATTTTCGACCAGGGGCATTCCGTGACCACGCTTTCCGTAATTCGGAACTTCCGGCTTCTCATGAAGCTTCTGCCCTATTCCGTGGCCAACCAGATCGCGTACTACATGAAAGCCGTTTCGCTCAACATGTAGCTGAACCGCATAACCAATGTCCCCAATACACTTTCCGGGAACAGCTTCGGCAATGCCTTTCAGCAGCGACTCGCGGGTAATTCTGACCAGATTGCGTGTACGATCGTCGGTTTCACCAACAATGAACGTGTAAGCATAATCACCTACATATCCATTTAAAACCGCTCCGCAATCAACCGACACAATGTCTCCTTCCTTAATGACCCGATTGCCCGGAATTCCGTGAACAACCTGATCGTTGATGGAGATGCACAGTGTGGCCGGGTAGCCATTGTATCCCTTAAAAGCCGGAACTCCTCCGTTATCGCGGATGAATTCCTCAGCTATCCTGTCCACCATTCGTGTTTCCACTCCCGGTTTCAGGATTCGGGATACCTCTCCCAAAGTTTTTCCAACAAGCAAAGAACTCTTTTTCAGTAATTCTATTTCCTCTTCACGCTTCTGCAGCACTTTTACATCCCTCCCATACCGGTCGAGGTACGTCCCTTAATGCGGCCGGATTTTGTCAAACCATCGTAATGACGCATCAGGAGGTGACTTTCAACTTGTTGTAAAGTGTCAAGAACAACACCTACAAGAATCAGAAGAGAAGTGCCCCCAAAGAACTGTGCAAACTGACTGTTTACACCAAACAAACGAACAATAGCCGGCATGATAGCAACCAATGCAAGGAACATTGAGCCCGGCAAAGTGATGCGCGACATAACCGTGTCGATAAACTCAGCGGTACGTTTTCCGGGTTTGATTCCTGGAATGAAACCACCGTTTTTCTTCAGGTCTTCGGCCATCTGGTTTGGGTTGATGGTAATAGCCGTGTAGAAATATGTGAAAAGAATAATGAGAATTGCAAATGTCAAATTGTACCAGAAACCGTTCGGGTTTGCAAAAGCAGCTACGAATCCTGTTAGAGATTCACTGTTGGCAAAACCGGCAATCGTAATGGGGATAAACATAATGGCCTGGGCGAAAATGATGGGCATAACGCCGGCAGCATTTACTTTGAGAGGCACATATTGTCTGACTCCACCATATTGCTTGTTACCAACAACGCGTTTGGCAAACTGTACCGGAATTTTTCGGGTTCCCTGAACCAGCAAAATGGTCATAACAACAACGAAAACCAGTACAACAATTTCGATAATGAAAACCATCAGTCCACCGCCGGCTACTTCCATGCGTGAGGCAAATTCGGCCAGCAGCGCAAAAGGAAGACGAGCAATGATACCAATCATAATGATCAGAGAAATACCGTTACCGATACCTTTATCAGTAATTCGTTCACCAAGCCACATCACAAACAGCGTTCCTGCAGTCAGGATAACAGTAGATGAGAGACGGAAAAGGAAAGGCACAGTACCATCAGCAGGGTTAAACGGATAAATACCACCAGCTGGGATCTGACTAACAAGGTTAGCAATGTATCCCTGAGCCTGAGCAGCGGTAATAATAACCGTCAGGTAGCGGGTAATCTGGTTCATTTTTTTCCGGCCGCTTTCGCCTTCACGCTGCAGGCGCTGAAAGTACGGAATGGCCATACCCAGCAGCTGAACAACGATAGAAGCCGAAATGTAGGGCATGATACCTAAAGCAAACACCGAAGCGTTTGAGAAGGCACCACCGGAAAACATATTAATGAGTCCCATCAGACCTTCAGTACCCTGATTCTGCAGAGCCCCGAGTGAATTGGGGTCAATACCGGGCAATACCACATAAGATCCGAAACGGTATATTAAAACAATCAATAATGTATACAGGATTCTCTTTTTGAGGTCCTCAATTTTATTGATGTTCTTTATAGTATTAACTAAACGACTCATTAACGTCAGATTTTGGTTGCATTTCCACCTTGTTCTTCGATAGCTTTAACAGCTGTATTAGAGAAAGCGTGGGCTTTCACTTCCAGTTTAACGGTGAGTTTACCACGACCGAGGATTTTCACTCTGTCGTTTTTGGAAATCAGACCGTGAGCGTGAAGAATTTCGGGGGTAATTTCCTGCAGATTGTTATTTTGAGCAAGTTCCTGCAACATATCAATGTTGAGGGCGCGATACTCGACGCGATTAATATTTTTAAAGCCGAATTTAGGCACCCTACGTTGTAAGGGCATCTGACCGCCTTCGAATCCGATTTTACGGCTGTAACCGCTACGTGACTGTGCTCCTTTATGTCCACGGGTGGAAGTTCCACCATGGCCAGATCCCTGACCACGTGCGATGCGTTTGTCTTTTTTCGTTGCGCCGGCTGCCGGTTTTAAATTAGTTAAGTCCATTGTTCTCAGTTTTTTATAGGTCAGATTTCTTCAACTTTCACCAGGTGATTGACTTTTCTGATCATACCCAGTATTTGCGGAGTTGCAACATGTTCAACACTTGAGTGCATTTTGCCAAGGCCAAGCGCCTGAACATTTTTCCGTTGAATTGAAGGCCGATCAATCAGGCTCTGAATTAAGGTGATGCGAATTTTTTTCATTTTTCTCCGGATTAACCGTTAAACACTTTATCAATTGAAATTCCACGGAGCTGTGACACCATGATGGGATCTTTCAGATTCATCAATGCATCAACAGTAGCTTTCACAACGTTGTGCGGATTTGATGAACCTTTGGATTTTGCAAGCACGTTTTTCACACCAACGCTTTCGAGAACGGCGCGCATAGCACCACCGGCGATTACTCCTGTACCAGGGGCAGCGGGTTTAAGAAAAACGGTAGCACCACCGAATTTGCCTTCCTGCTGATGAGGCAGAGTTCCTTTAAGAATCGGAACACGTACCAGATTTTTCTTGGCGTCTTCAATTCCTTTCGAAATGGCTGATGTTACTTCTTTAGCTTTACCAAGGCCATAGCCTACAACACCATCTTCGTTTCCAACCACAACGATGGCTGAGAAACTGAAGGTGCGACCACCCTTGGTTACTTTGGTAACCCTTTGTATACTTACGAGACGGTCTTTGAATTCAACTTCGCTCGATTTTACTCTTTTTACGCTGATATTAGCCATATTACTCAGAATTTTAATCCACCTTCTCTGGCTGCATCAGCCAAAGCTTTAATACGTCCATGATACTGATATCCATTACGATCGAATACAACCTGCTGCACGCCCTGTTCCATGGCACGCTCAGCCACCAGTTTACCAACCATTTTGGCTTTGTCTGTTTTGTTGCCGGTCTGATCAGCCACGCCTTTATCGCGCGACGAAGCAGCCAGGAGTGTACGTCCCTGTTTGTCGTCAATCAGCTGGACATAAATTTCTTTGCAACTGCGGAAAACCGTCATGCGCGGTTTGTCGCCTGTACCGTTCACATCCTTACGGATACGCATTTTAATGCGTTTTCTGCTGAACTCTTTTCTGCTCTTGATAGCCATAATTGCCTCTTTTATTATTTAGCCGCAGCAGCTTTACCAGCCTTACGACGTAACACTTCATTGACGAATCTAACACCTTTTCCTTTGTACGGTTCCGGTTTGCGGAACGACCTGATTTTGGCAGCCACCTGACCGATGAGCTGTTTATCATGCGACCTTAGAATAATGGTCGGGTTTTTACCTTTTTCAGTAATGGTTTCTATCGCAACTTCCTTCGGTAATTCGAAAAGAATATTGTGCGAATGACCAAGACTGAGATCAAGCATTTGACCTGTTGCAACACATTTGTAACCAACACCTACCAGTTCCATGGAAGTGGTGAATCCTTCTGAAACACCTTTTACCATGTTGGCAAGCAATGATCTGTACAAACCGTGAAAAGATCTAACCTGACGCTCTTCGTTGGTACGGTCCAGTTGCATCACAGCACCATCGATGCTGATTTTAATTTCAGGTGCGATTTGCTGCTTCAGCTCGCCCTTTGGTCCTTTGACAGTAACAATATTGTCAGCACCAACGGTCACCTGAACACCTGAAGGGATATCTATCTGTTTTTTTCCGATCCTTGACATTGGAGTTCCTCCTGATTATTATGAAACAAAACAAATAACTTCGCCACCCACTTTTTCATTTCGGGCCTGTTTGTCAGTCATCAGACCTTTGGAGGTGCTGATGATGGCAATGCCAAGACCATTCATGACTTTGGGAAGTTCATCACACGGTGAAAACTTACGCAGACCGGGACGACTCACGCGTTTTATTTCGGTGATAGCCGACAGTTTGTTGGTTGGATGATACTTCAACGCCACCTTCAAAGTACGCGGCATGGTGGTTTCATCGACCTTGTAATTGAGAATATATCCGTTCTCATGTAATAATTTAGCCAGTTCAACCAGCATTTTGTTAGAGGGAACCTCCACAAGACGGTGGTTGGCTTTGATGGCGTTTCTTACGCGGGTCAGAAAATCTGCAATGGAATCCGTTACCATTCTATATCGTTTTATAATTTACCAACTTGCTTTTTTTACTCCGGGAATTTCACCATTCAGAGCCATTTGCCTGAAATTGATACGTGAAATACCAAACATACGCATGTAACCTTTGGGGCGGCCGGTCAGTTTGCAGCGATTGTGCAGTCTAACTTTAGAAGCGTTTTTAGGAATTCTCTGCAATGCAGTAAAATCACCGGCGGCTTTTAAAGCTTCCTTTTTAGCTGCATACTTTTCAACCATTTTGAGCCGCTTTACTTCGCGGGCTTTCATCGATTCTTTTGCCATACCTTAGCGTTTTTTAAAGGG
>CAYSCE010000070.1:0-11612 GCA_964429475.1 uncultured Bacteroidaceae bacterium
CAATATTCCCGAATGAAACACCACGCATTTCGCCGCTTGAAACAATACGAACAAGTTCGTTTTCCGAAAAACGATCCTGTAAATAATATTCCGTATCATAGTAATATATGATTTCGGAAGGATCGGTGCTTTTTGACCATGAAGGCTGAGCAGGCAGAATCTTGTCTTCAAACCCCAGATCATCCAGATCAAACTCAGCCACATCGTAGCTGATAATGTTGATGGTAGCGTTAGCTCCTGCCGGAATTTCTACAGGCTGGCTGAACAACGGCACCCCCGGGCGGCCATTGTCGTAGCGCTTGGTGAATTTCGGCAAATCGAGCTGGGTAAAATACCCGGCAGGGGTTTCAACTTTTGTAAGTGTGAATTCACTGATGTTGAGGTTTGCCGTAAACGAAAGCCCTGTGTTGGAGGACACTTCCATTTTGGTCTGATTGCCCTGAACGGGAACACGAAGTGTTTGAGCCTGAGCTGTTATGATGAACAGCATGGCCAGACAACATAATAGAAATTGTTTCATGGGAAATTTGTTTTATTCCTGGTTAAGAGTGTTTTTTGAAGAATTTTGTTGCATGAAAGTCAGAAAAAAATTAAATCCGTCATAGAAAAATATCAGGATTTGTAAAATGCAGAAAACAATAACAGATACATACGGACTGCCTTTTATGCCTGAAGCAGGCTTGCAGCCTTGTGTGTATACTGTTGTTCATTATCAGAACCGCATTCCTGCGTTCAGCCCGATGACGCTGGTGTTGAGCCAGGAATTTCGTTTAACATACAATGCCAGTCCCAATGCCTGTACCGGACGATATTCGGCTCCGGCCATCCAGTATATTTCATTCTCTGCTGCGCCATATTCAAGCATGTAATCGGCTCGTGCGAAAACAGCTGTTTTTTCTCCGGTTTTGAACGACCCGTACAGACTAACCCCGCTCAGATCGCTTCCTTCAAGATATGCATTGTTCAAAATCATGTTGTATTCAGCTCCGGCCATCCATTTGCCTTTTTTATATCCTGAAAAGATGCTGATGGCACTGCGGTCTTTGCCCAGTCCGGTGGCATGTGGCTGATAATCGCCATACACTTTAAAAATCAAATGCTCTTTGGGTCGGTATTCGGCGTTAAAGCAATATTGAAACAATGCTTCGCCGTCCTGATAGCGGAAAGGCCCTTCGCCATTCATAACAGTAGCGCTGATCATGAGTTTCTTTACAGGGAAAAATTTCATGCGTATGCCAAAGTCAGCCGGATTGCCAAAACGGAAATATTCCTGCATCGTTGTATTTACATATCTGAATCCCCAGTGTTTATCCTGTACAGTCAGGTATTGTTCGTTGAGCAATTGTCCCAAACCCAGTTCAACCCAGGGTTTTATCTTCCAGTCAATCTCCGCCATTTTCAGAAATGCTGTGTATTTGCTGCCTTCAAAATACGAGGCAATGCCAATGGAATCGGGGTAAATAAAATTGGTCGTACGCGTTACATCGTATAAAATGGTACCGGTCACTGTTTTCGAAAATGTGCGCTTGTAGCCCATTATGGCCGTATTGATTCCAAAAGAACTTTTTGGGGTCAGGTTTCCATTCAGATCAGATTGTGCAAAAAAATGTATATCGGCAAAGAATTGTCCGGGCTCCGGCTTTGCCGAATCCTGCTGTGCCCGGAGTTCCGAAATTACAAAAAAAGCGATGCAGATAAGTAGGATAGCGTGTTTCATGCCGTAAATATTTTTGCAAATGTATACTTTAGTTCTGTTTATCGGTAAAAAAGTGTTTGTGGTTTTACAAAATCGTTATATTTGCGTCAAATAAATTTGTTACTAATATTCGGGGGGATGCGCACAATTTTATCTGCAGGATTATTGGCAGTTGTTTTTCTGTTTTGTTTTGGTTGTCTGAATACATCTGCTCAAACAACTGATCAGTCTGAAATGTACATTGATACAACGTATCAGAAAATCAACGAACCGTTTTTTTTCGACAGCACCGGAGTCAGCATTATTCCGCCGGCTTATTATATGCCCTTTGTTCAAAACGGGAAAACCGGTTTTATTCACAAAGGTGCCGGCAGTACCATACAGGTCGAAATTCTGGATGGAATGATTTATACCCTGATTGCCGGCAGCCTCACCGCCGAAGAATTGCTCAAACAAAACGCTGTACTCAAGGAACATTACACCATACTGACCAACAATGGCAAATCGGCCGACTTTTTCATTGTCGGTTTTTCCATAAAAGCGCTGGATAAAGATGTGGAATACGAACGATTGATGCTGCTTACCGGCGACCATAAAAAAACCATCTGGGTCAGCGCCAATTATCCGGTTATGGCCAAATCAGTTGTGTTTAATGTTTTAAAGGAAAGTTTATTGTCGGTAGATTTTGAATAATCATGAAAAGATTTTTATTCATCATTGTTTTATTTACAGGTCTTGCTCTTCCGGCAAAGTCGCAGACATATGTACTTTCGCACGATATTGACTGGGCTACCTATAACCAGAATATGTGGGGGCCAAACGGAAACCCGTGGAACATCAACATGAATCTCAACCTGTTCGATGTCGGTTTCGATACCGCTGTTACTGTTGGCGATATTGTCAATATTCTCGGAGGGCAGTTCGGCGCCGAAATCGACCTCGATACCTGGTTTCATATCGGTTCCGATTTTGTGATCTCGGGTTTTACAACCGGCTATGTCGATGTTCAGTATCCGGTAACCGTTGAAATGGTGGTGCCTGATGATAATACTTTTTGTCCGGGCGAAGAAGTAACTATCGAATCCAGCTACAACGTTCGCCCCGGATGGGACCTCAGTACCCATTTCCCGACAGCCGGTGTGATTGGCCTGTATCTCAACTTTGGCTTTGGTATTGACCTCGACGCAACCATTTGTGTGTTTGGCTGTACCACTTTCCCGGTTATTGATGTCGAGGTGCCATACGATACCATCCCTATTTTGGAACTCAACTCACAAACCGGCGTTTTCACTTATCCCTGTTTCAATCCGTCTGCTTTTCCGCCGATTCAGATATGTCACGATACCATTTTGCCCATCACATTCAATAACCTTTTTGGAATTGGACTGAGCGGCAGTATTACATTGCCATATGTCGAAACCACCGACTGGCTCGATGTTCTGGATGAATGCAACAAAAATTTATATGCTGCCGGCGATTGTACCTGGGTGCATCTCGAAATTGATGTAATACAGCTTTTGTCTGCTATCTGCGGTCTTATACCTCCACCCACCGGACCTGCCATTCAACAGTTTCTGGGCATGCTCAGCGGCACGTATGATCTTGGTGCCGGCTTTACCATCGATTATATGCTGTTTTCGGCATGGTTCACTATTCTGAGTACCATGCAACAGGATTTTGCATTCGAACCCGATGTGTGGAATAATCTCACGCTTTCATTACCGGTTGAATACACTGTTACAGACCCCGGAAACGGAAATGCGGTGGTCGATTCGGGCTTCTCGGACCAGATCAGCTTTAAAGCCTGCAACAACCTCAATTATATCTGGCCGTGTCACGATGTCGATCAGATCGACTTCGACGTGTCACATTCGCTGACCAACGATTTCACCAATCATACATGGGATAGTCTCTCGTTTGATTTTTCCATTGCAGCACTCGAATTTACCATCAATATTCCGTCATTCCCCGTGGTGCCGCCGGCCGATATTCCCGATTTATGCGTCGAAGTTCCATTGGTGGACAAAGCGTCAGGCGAACAGGCACTGTACGAAGTCTGTATGCCGGGTGTCAGCATTCCCGAAGTATCGGCTTTTGCGGCCAAATTATCCATCCACATCGGACCGCTGTTTTCCTATACCTGGCCCATTGGCTATATTCCCATTACGTGGTACGAAGATACCTGGGAACTGGCCGGTTTCAACGACTCAATCTTCCCCGGATTCAGCATGGGAACCAATTGCCCCGGACTTGAAATTGTGGCACTCAATAAAGAAGACGTTTTGTGTTATGGCGCCAGTACCGGAACATTGACCATTATTGTTCAGAACGGCGCAACACCATACACGTATGTCTGGTCAAACGGCGACACAACAACATCGGCACTGACGTCAAACACTATTACAGGGCTTGAATCCGGCTGGTATTACGTAACGGTGTACGATGCCAATGGCTGTTCGGTAAACGATTCGGCCGAAATTCTGGATGCCTATCCGCCAATAGCAGTTTCAATCAATACGGTGAATGTAACCTGTGTTGGTGGCTCCGACGGCGAAATCAGCCTCACGGTCAGCGGAGGAGCTGTGCCGTATTCCTTTGCGTGGAATCCGCCCCAGATGAACGCTGCATCCATCAGCAACCTTACAGCCGGAACGTATTCAATCACTATAACCGATGCGGTGGGCTGTGATACGGTTGTTTCGGCAACCTTGTATGAATTGTATCCGCTGCCCGAAATCAATATTTCGGCAACACCAACCGAAGGGTGTCAGCCGCTCTGGGTGCAGTTCTACGAAACATCGGCCGACAGTGGTCAAACCTATTTCTGGGACCTCGACGAAGGTCACCATTTCAGCAGCGAGAAAAATCCAAACATGCTGTATGAATGGGATGGCGTGTACGATGTGGTGCTGATTGTTACCTCGGTTCATGGTTGTGTTGATTCTGTCAGAATGACCGATATGATTACCGTGTACCGCAAGCCTGAAGCGGAATTCCGCCCATATCCATCTTCTCCGAATCTGGCCGATAACACGGTGCTTTTCTTCAACGAAAGTTCGAATACCTTTTTGTCGGAATGGACTTTTGGTGACGGCGGTTCTTCAACGGCAACCTATCCGACTCATACTTTCAACGATACCGGATCGTATGTAATCACCTTGTTCATTACAACCGAACATGGCTGTAAAGATACTGCCAGCGCCGTGATTTATGTTTCCGATGTGGTGACTTTCTATGTTCCGAATTCTTTCACACCCGATGGCGACGGCATCAACGAATACTTCAAACCAATTGGTCATGGTATTAAAGAAGACGAATATTTATTTATGGTCTTCGACCGTTATGGCAAAATGCTTTTCACCACCACCCATTACGATGAAGGCTGGGATGGAACATACAATGGAAAGCGCTGTCAGCTTGGTGTTTACTCATACGAAGTCTTCTACCGCGATACCGAAGGAATTAAACGCAAAGTGTTCGGTTCGGTACTGTTGATTCGTTAATGATTCGTCAAAATATTTTTCCGTCTGTGAATTTTTTTCCGGGTGGCATCTGCTGGTCGAAACTTTTTTGCGCCACTGGTGGCAGGATTTTTGTCAACCCGCGCCTTTTTTTAAAACAATAAAACCAGATACCTATGAAACCCTTTTTGTTTTTTGCCATGCTTTTGTCGGTGCTTGTCACATTCGCCGATGATGAAAAACCGCTGCCGACCACCATTTCGAATGTGACTGTTTTTCTGAGCGGAGCTCAGGTCGAACGCACCGGAACCCTCTACCTCAACGCCGGGAATTACGATATTGTTATGGAGGATCTGCCGACCAGCATTAATCCCAATACCATTCAGGTGACCGGAAAAGGCAATCTTACCGTCCTTTCGGTCGAAAACAGAATCAATTATCTCAAGTCGCAGATTAAGCCAAAAAATGTACTGATGCTTGAAGATTCTCTTGAACTGCTGCGCAATCAGGTCAATTATCAGAATGCCCTGCTGAGTGTGTATTCGAGCGAAGAAGCCATGATTCTGGCCAATAAGGAAATTGGCGGAGCCGACAATGGTGTTGATATTGCCGCACTGAAAGCCAATGCCGATTTTTATCGTCTGCGCCTCACTGAAATTAAAACCAAACAACTCGAAATCGGAATCAAAGTAGCGAAGATCAACAAAGACATGAACCGCATTCAGTTACAGTTGAACGAACTCAACGCCAGACAGAATCAGCCTACCGGCGAAATTGTCGTGCGCGTGATTGTAAAAGCTGCCGGTAATGCCACTTTTGTTGCCCGCTACAATGTGCAAAACGCAGGCTGGGCGCCCATGTACGACATCCGCGCCACCGATGTCGGCAATCCAATCAAACTTACTTTTAAAGCAGGCATTTATCAAAGCACCGGTGAAAACTGGGATAAAGTGAAGCTCACATTATCCACCGCCAATCCGAATCAAAGCAGCGATAAACCGGTTCTGAATCCCTGGTATCTGTATTACAATAATTATATAAGACAAGAACGATCCAATGATTATCGGAACAAGCCCATGGCTGCCGAAGCCAAATCAGAAGCTGCCGGGGCGTACGGCGAAGAAATGGTTGATAAGGATTTTGAGAGTGCTGTGGCGTATACAAGCGTAACCGAGTATCCGATTAATTTTGAATATGTCATCGATCTGCCATACAGTGTTGAATCGAACGGGAAACCACGCATCATTCAGGTGCAGGAGTACGAGCTGGCTGCCATGTATCAGTATTATACCGCGCCGAAACTTGACAACGATGCATTCCTGCTGGCACGCGTAACCGGATGGGAAAAATTCAATCTGCTGCCGGGCGAATCAAATGTATTTTTCCAGGATACCTATGTCGGCAAGTCGTATGTAAATCCGCTCACAGCGCTCGATACACTCGAAGTCTCTTTGGGCCGCGACAAGTCAATTTCGCTCAAACGTGAAATGGTCAAAGACTACACCAGCGATCGCTTTATCGGTACCTCGCGCAAGGTTACCAAAGGCTGGGAAATCACTGTACGAAACAACAAGAGCAAGGAAATCGATATTGTGATTGAAGACCAGTTCCCGATTACCACCAATAAGGAAATTGAAATTGAGAAAATTGAATACAGTGGAGGCACTGTCGATGAAAACACCGGCAAAGTCACATGGAATCTCAAACTCAAACCGGGTGAATCGAAAAAACTGATCATCAAATACTCGGTGAAATTTCCGAAAGAACAAAACATCATTGTATATTGATGTGCGGAAATCCGCTACACAAAAAGGCTGCATAATCGTGCAGCCTTTTTTTGTCCATTTGCGGAAGAGATAGTTGAAATGCTGCGAAGGTTTCAGCGGAGATCCCGGTTGTGCATAAAAAGCTGAAACACCAATTGAGACCGGGCATTGGTGCGCTACTATGAATCAGTCTTTATTGCACTCGCCGCGGCGAGAAAGGCTTATTCATACTTGTCCGCCAATCATGTCACGACAGTGACTGATGCCGGCGGATTTGCGTTAATAAAACCTGCTGCAGGAAGAAAAATTATTCGCGGGTATTCGCGTAATTCGTGGAAGATAATGATATCAGCCCCGAAATGTATAGTGGAAAATTAATTGAACAGCAGCTCCCGGGCCATTTCCAGCGCCGAGTCACTGACATTCTCATCCGAAATCATTCGTGCAATAACGTCTACACGCGAGTCTGAATCAAGTTTTCGGAGCTCCGTTTTCATTTTGTCTCCGTCGTCGGTTTTGCTTACGTGAATGTGTTCTTCGCCGCGCGCCGCAATCTGAGGCAGATGCGTGATGGCAATCACCTGATGATTTTCGGAAAGCTTTTTCAGAATGTTGCCCATCTTCGCAGCAATGACGCCCGAAACACCACTGTCGATTTCATCAAAAATAATGGTCGGCAGCATGTTGCGCTGCGCAGTCATTGATTTGATGGCCAGCATTACGCGCGACATTTCACCGCCCGACACCACAGCGCCTAGGTCTTGTAATTTCTCGCCTTTGTTGGCGCTAAACATAAAACGTATGTTGTTTGTTCCGTCTGCACGATAGGTGTCGGTGTTCTCCAATGCCGCTTCAAATAAGGCATTCGGCATTCCAAGCTGATTCAGCAAATCAACAATGCTGTCGCGGAATGCAGGCGCAGCCTTTCTTCTGTTGGTATCGAGTGTGGTCGATAATTTTTTCAGTTCCTTGTCGAGCCCGCACAGAATCTTTTCTTCAGCCTCGAGCTTTTGTTCAAGATTCGATGTGTCTTCGAGCTTATCTTCAATTTCGTTTTTGACAACAAGCAATTGCGCCACATCCGAAACCTTGTGTTTATGCAGCAAACGATTGTATTCATCCAGACGGTTATTCACCTGTTCAAGCCGCGCAGGATTCACTTCGGCTTTTTCACTCAGCCGGTTTAATGTATCAGTCACATCCGAAATTTCAATCAGCGATTGTTCGATGCGCTGTGCCAGTTCGCTCAGCTCAGGCAGGTATTGCGATGCATTCCGCAATTGCTGCGATACACGGCGCAAAGATGAAAGCAAATTATCATCACTTTCCGACAGCATATGCAATGAACTGAAAACGCCTTCACCGATTTTTTCGGCGTTCATCAGCATCAGCTGTTCCTGTTGCAGTGCGGCTTCTTCTTCAACGGAAAGCGAAGCGTCGTCCAGTTCTTTGAAAAGAAATCCGTAATAATCGGCATCGGTCGAACGGCGTGCAATGGCTTCTTTCAGTTCAGCAATGCGGTGCTGTGTGTCGGTATACTGTTTGAAAAATTCTCCGTATTCGGCCAGCAGAGCGCTGTTGCCGCAGTAAGCGTCGAGAGTCTGCATCTGAAAGCGATTGCCTGCAATAAGCAATGTCTCGTGCTGCGAATGAATATTCATGATGCGGTCACCGAGGTCTTTCAACACATTCAGTGCAACCGGAGTGTCGTTGACAAATGCACGCGATTTGCCGCCGGGACTTATTTCGCGTCGTATAATGGTGTCGCCGTCAAAATCAATTTCGTTGTCTGAAAAGAAATTTTCAAAGTCGCTTTTATCGAGCATGAAATGTCCTTCAATGACACATTTTTGCTGCTCGTTCAGCAATATGCCATGATCGGCGCGATTGCCCACCAGCATGCCGATGGCACCCAGCAGAATCGATTTTCCCGCGCCCGTTTCACCCGTAATCACCGTAAATCCCGATGCAAAATCAACATCAAGCTGACGTATCAGAGCGTAGTTCTGTATGTGAAGCGATTGAAGCATAGCGGGATTTGAGACAAAAATACAAAAATTATTTGGCAGCGCGAAAGATGAGGAATCCAATAAGCACTTTGCTTATGTGAAAATGTGCGGCTCCGCCGATGATCCGCCTTTCGCGGATTAACTTCCAATGTGTGAATAGAAAATGGGTTGATTAGGGACCAGTGGTCAGTCCGCCGCGGCGGATCAGTAGCCAGTGGTCAGTTTTAATTTGTGGCAAATTTTCTTCCACTTCAAACTTCACTTCTGTCTTCTTTATACCTTGCCTGCCTGGCCGGCAGGTTCGATGTTGAAACGTATTTCATATTCCCACATACGCCTCGCTCCGATGCGGCGGACAACGGGATAAACTCCGCGTCACATGGGCGAAGCCCCATATTTCCATATTTTTAACCCGGTAGCGAGTTGTGAATGAAATAGGTTACCCCAGATACGGATTCCCGGTGCGCTCGTCGCCAATGGTGGTGGCGGGACCGTGACCCGGATACACAACGGTATCGTCGGGCAGGGTGAGTAGTTTTGTATGAATCGATTCCATCAGCACATCGAAGTTGCCTCCGGTGAGATCGGTGCGGCCAATGCTGCCGTTGAACAATACATCGCCGGTAATGACCATGCGTTCGGCCGGAATATACAAACATACCGAACCCGGCGCGTGGCCTGGTGTGTAGAGAATCTGTATGCTGTTGTTTCCGAGTTTTATTTCCTGCATGTCTTCGAGAAAACCGTCAGGTTTGGAGATTTCCATATTGTTGATGCCAAACAACGAAGCAAATACGGGCGCTTCGCGCAGGGTGGATTCTGCTTCGGCGTGAATGAACCAAGGAATCTGAAAATCCTTTTGCGCAAACGCACAGCCCAGCACATGATCGATGTGTGTATGCGTATTGATGAGCATTACTGGTTTACGTTTTTTATCAGCGAAAAAGTTTTTCAGCTGTGTCTGTTCCGATGCGTTGGAACAGGCGGCATCAACAATAATACAATCGCCATTCTCTGCTTCGAGAATATAATTGTTTACGCCAAAACCATTAAAGACAAAAGTGTGTAATTGTATAGCCATTACATGGATTCCTGATCTTTTGACAATATCTGACACAGCAGGTCGCGCGCCCTGAACAGCTGCGCTTTTACGGTGCCCAATGGCAGATTTAATTCTTCAGCAATTTCTTCGTAGCTGTATTCTTTATAGTAACGAAGTTCAACCAAAGTGCGGTAATGTGGTTTCAGTTTTTCGACCACATCGCGCATGGCTTTGTGTTTTTGTTTTTTAATGATGGCTTCTTCCGGATCGGGATGTTCGCAGGGAATATTTTGTGCCATGCTACCGTCTTCGCCGCTGCTGCTCTGATCGATGCTGGTGACCACCAATCGCTTTTTCCGGATATAATCAATACAATTGTTCGAAGCAATCTTAAACAACCAGGTGCTGAATGCGTAATCGGGCGTGTATTGGGTCAGATTGCGAAATGCTTTTCCAAATGCTTCAATGGTCAGATCATCGGCATCGGTAGTGTCGTTGGTCATTTTCAGCATCATGAAATAAATGGACTCGCGGTAGTTTTTCATCAGCTCGGCATAAGCCTTCTGATCGCCCTTGTTCAGAGCGCGCTCTACAAGTTCATAATCTCGTTTGGCTTTATCGGTGAAGTTGGGGCTTACTTCCATCTGCCGGGCTTGTTGATTAGGTTCGATATATGTATTAGCGAATAAAGCAGCGCCAATATTGTTTCAAGAACAGGCGAAATTAATAATATTTTTCTTTCTTTCAATTTTTTTGTCACTCCGGCATAAATGATCCATTGAACCATCCATTTGATCAGAACAATGGCCGATACCGCAATAATCTGATATTGGTTCAACAGTAAAACAGCGGCCAGCAGCGGAAACAGCAATACATTCAATGAATAAAAACCGAGATAGAATTTATGTTTGAAATGATAGCGCGGCCCTGTGGTAAAATGTCTTTTTTTCTGTTGCCACCAATCGCCGAAACGGTGTTTGGGCTCTGAAAATGTAAATGATTTCGGATCAGTACAGATAGCAGTGTTGTTGCGTGTGGCATGTTCCGATACAAACAGGTCGTCGTCGCCCGACATTAAATCGTAATGACTGACAAAGCCGTTGCTGTGAATAAAAATTTCTTTTTTGTATGACAGATTGCGGCCTACACCCATGTACGGAAAACGCGACAATGCCGCCGAAAAATACTGCATGGCGACATGCATGGTGTCGAAGCGAATGAGTTTGTTTAAACATCCGCGATGCTGATAATATTTTCCATAGCCCAGAACAAAGCCGGTGTTGCTGCTGTAAGCCGCTGCCATGGCCGTAATCCAGTCGGGGCCGGTAGGACGGCAATCGGCGTCGGTGAGCAGCAGTACACTATGCCGGGCCTCTTTAATGCCAACGGACAGCGGAAATTTTTTTCCTTCGCTGTTCACGACTGAATCGGTAAGACGTATTATTCTGAGGTGCGGATTATGAATACGGAAGGCACATAATAAATCCCAGGTGTCATCGGTCGAGTGATCGTCGACAATTACAATTTCAAAATCATCATAATCCTGATTCAGCAGAAATGGAAGGTTTTCCTTCAGATTCAGATATTCGTTTTTGGCAGCAATAACAATGGAAACCGGAAACGACGGCGCTACTGCCT